>JAITAY010000364.1 GCA_031283915.1 Tannerella sp. | reverse complement strand
AGAGTAATACCGAGATAATTTGAAATATACCCATGAATGGAAATCCTTCACGGATTCCTTAAAGATAATGCCTATCTTTACTCCCCAAATTTATCAACGATGGCAAAAACGAAAACTGTCTATGTATGTAAGCATTGCGGAGCAGATTCGCCGAAATGGATTGGGAAATGTCCCGTATGCGACGAATGGAACACATATGTGGAGGAACTTATCGCGAAAGAACCAGCAACACGGTGGGCAACGCCCGGAACGGAACGAAACGCGACGCGACCGCAGTTGCTGCGTGACGTGACACTGCGCGAAGAAGCACGATTAGATATGCAGGACGGCGAGTTGAACCGGGTACTGGGAGGCGGTCTGGTGAAAGGTTCGCTTGTCCTGATTGGCGGCGAGCCAGGTATTGGAAAATCAACGCTGGTGTTGCAAACTGTTCTTAAACTGCACGACACAAAGACGCTCTACGTCTCTGGCGAGGAAAGCGCCCAGCAGCTCAAATTGCGTGCTGAACGCCTTGCCGGTCACAATTCGGAGGATTGCTTTGTCTTGTGCGAAACAAATCTGGAACAGATTTTCACACATGCGCAAAATGTGCAACCCGATTTGATAATTATTGATTCGATTCAGACGGTTTTCACGGAACAAGCGGATTCGTCGCCCGGCAGCATCACGCAGGTGCGCGAATGTAGTGTGGCCATCCTGAAATACGCCAAGGAAACGGCCACACCAGTATTTCTGATTGGACATATCAACAAGGAAGGCAGCATCGCCGGGCCGAAAGTACTGGAACACATTGTGGACACAGTCCTCCAGTTCGAGGGCGACCAGCACTACATGTACCGGATATTGCGGAGCATCAAGAACCGTTTCGGCAGCACGTCGGAACTGGGTATCTACGAGATGCGTTCGGACGGATTGCGCGAAGTGAGCAACCCGTCTGAGTTGCTGCTGACGCAAAACCATGAAGGACTGAGCGGCATTGCCATAGCATCGGCCATCGAAGGTGCCCGACCGTTCCTGATCGAGACGCAGTCGTTAGTCAGTTCGGCCGTTTACGCTACACCGCAGCGCAGCACGACGGGATTCGACCTGCGGCGGATGAACATGCTTCTGGCCGTTCTCGAAAAACGTGCCGGATTCAAGCTTGCGCAAAAAGATGTCTTCCTCAACATTGCCGGCGGATTGAGGGTCAACGACCCGGCCATCGACCTGGCAGTCATGAGCGCCGTATTGTCTTCCAGTTTCGATATTGCTGTCGACCGCCACGTCTGCGTGGCCGGCGAGGTGGGACTATCAGGTGAAATCCGGCCGGTGAACCGCATTGAGCAGCGTATTCAGGAGGCTGAAAAACTGGGGTTTACACGAATGCTGATTCCCCGGATGAAAGGACTGGACGACTTGAAAGTGCAGATTCAGCTGGTACAGGTAAGAAAAGTGGAAGAAGCTTTCAAACAACTGTTCGGATGATACGTGAACTATCCCTCCGGCTCTCGCCCGAAGAGGCAGCCGGTGAGCAAAGCCTGATACAGGCTGTCAGTCGTGAGACGGGCAATGCGCCGGAAACGATCCGGGCGGTACAGGTACTGAAGCATTCGATCGACGCACGGCAACGGACGGTCTACGTAAACGTGACTCTGCGGTTTTTTGTGAACGAAACACCCGAAGAATTGGCTTTTCCTTCCATTATTTATCGGGATGTATCTACACGGCCGGCGGTCGTCATTGTCGGCGCCGGACCGGCCGGCCTGTTTGCCGCGTTGCGTTTGATTGAGCGGGGACTGCGTCCCGTCGTCATCGAACGGGGCAAGAGTGTGCGGGAACGCAAGAAAGACATTGCCCGCATCAGTCGCGAACATTTTGTTCACCCCGAATCGAACTACTGCTTCGGCGAAGGCGGTGCCGGCGCCTTCTCGGATGGTAAACTGTACACACGCAGCAAGAAACGCGGCTCGGTCGATCGTATCCTGTCCATTCTTTGTCAGCACGGTGCCAGTCCATCGATCCTTTCCGACGCCCGTCCGCACATTGGGACGGACAAGTTGCCGCGTGTGATCGAAAATATCCGTAACCACATCCTGCAGTGCGGTGGTGAAATACACTTTGAGACTTGCATGGAAACGCTGATTATAAAAGGTGATGAAGTCATCGGCGTGCGTACGCGACAGGGCGGCGAGTTCCTGGGGCCGGTGATTCTCGCGACAGGACATTCCGCTCGTGACGTATACCACGAACTGCATCGCCTGCACCTGGCCGTCGAACCCAAGGGGATCGCCGTCGGCGTACGTCTGGAACATCCGCAGACGTTGATCGACCGCATCCGTTACCACCGTCCGGAAGGCCGGGGCGACTGGTTGCCGGCGGCGGAATACCGCTTCGCAACGCAAGCCGGCGGACGCGGCGTCTATTCATTCTGCATGTGTCCGGGCGGTTTCGTCGTACCGGCCGCAAGCGCCCCCGGGCAGGTGGTGGTCAACGGCATGTCACCTTCTACACGTCATTCGCCCTGGGCGAATGCCGGCATGGTAGTCGAGATACGTCCGGAAGACCTGGCCGACCCAACACTGCACTTCTCCCCTCCCCTATCGCCGTTGGCTCTGATGCTCTTTCAGGAACAACTGGAACAACTGTGCTGGCTTAAGGGCGGGCAACGACAGACAGCGCCGGCACAACGGATGACAGACTTCATACGATGCCGACTTTCGACTTCGCTGCCGGAAGCTTCTTATACGCCGGGACTTCTATCTTCGCCGCTACATGAATGGATGCCGGAATACATTGTCGTACGGTTGCAGGCTGGATTTCGTCAGTTCGACAAAGTCTCCCGCGGCTTCCTGACGGGCGAAGCCGTGATAGCAGGCGTGGAAACGCGCACTTCCTCGCCTGTACGCATCCTGCGCGACAGCAGAACTTACTGCCATGTGATGCTGAAAGGGCTTTATCCCTGTGGCGAAGGCGCCGGATATGCCGGCGGGATCGTCTCTGCCGCTATCGACGGCGAAAGCTGCGCAGACTGCATAGCACCTGCAGTTCAATCAAGATTGTAAAAATCCGTATGGATGCCCGCGTCGAAGCGTCCATCGGTGATGCTTTTCGGCTTATCGTCTGCCAAAAACTGCAAATCGAAGCTGCCGGAGAGAACCACCCGATTTTCCTTTTCATCAATACGTAGCAACTGTGCACGCCGGAACGTCAGATGCCCCTTGATTGGCACCACGGTCATGCCGGCTTTGCCCGTACGCTCTATACACTCTGCAGGAAGGAGTGTCAGTGGATCAATTACTCGTCCGTGCAAAGCCAGTAAATCCCTGTATTCATACATCGGTTCGGAGGGAAAGGAAACTGTCAGCGTCATGGTTTCGGGATAGAAAAGGTCGTAATCACCATACGCATCCTCGCCCAGAATACCCGTCAGGAAAAAATACAATCTCCCTTCCTGATACGTTAGATACGTTATTTTACAGGGTATGATATTTCTGTGAACAAGAAAGTAAAGCCATTCGTATTTTGCTCCGAAAGAATTGTATCCCCATTCGGTGTAGGCCGGCAAGTTTGGGTCGTTGTCGTCACGAATAAAAATCGTACGCACCATATCCGAGCAGGAACAAAGTAGTATGAGCAAAGAGGTAAAGATGATCAAATTTGTTTTCATAAGGTTTGTTTTTATCGTATTTTGTGGATATTGAAGAATCCATTTGAACCGATGGGTGCCATTTGTCCCAGAGGAATCTGTACTGTAAGACTGGCGCCCAGTCCCGTCTTTGATTTGGAAAAGGAGGAAACGTTGGACTGAAACAATATCCCCGGGACATGAAATTCCAGATTGAACCAGGGAGAATGCTCCGTCCTGCATCTCCCGATCTTGAACCCAACGGCGGGATATGCGTACACATGAAACCTGTCCGGCTCACCGATCCCCTCGTCAACCGCACCGGCATATTTGTCCATTGACGACTCCCTGAATACAACTTCATTATCCGTTGAAAGCTGGTAATTGAAAACGGAACCGATCTTAAAATAGGTTTGGAACGGCAAATCCCGTCTGTTGGTAAAAAATCGCATTTCCAGGGGAACGCCAAGGTAATAACTCTTTTGCAAGAATTTGCGAATCGTCAGGTAGTCTGTCAGCAACCCCTCCTGACGAATCATCCAGTAAAAGGATTCATGGAATAGTTCCCAAGTTGTCAAATAGCATGAAAACCGAATACCGGTCGAAATTCCCCAACGGTTTTTGCCAAAGAAAAATTCAGGTCTGATACCCAGTCCTATCGACGTAAAAGTTTTATTTGCTTCATTGTAAAAGGATGCGTATCTCCCACTGAGATCGGATTGAAACTCACGCAATAGCACCGGTTTTTTTATGTCGCTGAAATATGAATCAATACCCGCTTCAAAACTGATACGAATGTTATGCTTTTTTTTCCGATCAGTCTGCAGAAATTCAATTTGCGCAGGCAGCAAAGGACAAACGGCAAACAACGCAAAAAGCAAATGATATGGTAGATATTTCATAGTTAGTTTTATTCTCCAAATTAATGTTATATATGGGGATAAGATGCCGTTTGAAACGATAACGTTGCATGAAGTTATCGCATCTTTCAAATAATTTTCCACACATGTGTATGGAAACGATTCTTGGGCGAAAAAATTCAAAGATTCAATGATTTTCAGCAGGAATGATTATGGTCAATACATACCTATCCCAAATAATGTATATACAAAAGTATAAGTACGCCAAATTGTCGGTTTGTTACATGATAAATATGCAAATTACAATAGTACACCACCAAAGTGCATGCATTTGTATTGGAATATAATTGAATACAAATGCGGCCAAAAGAAAAGTAGTTCAATTGTATACATTTACACTTGTCTTGATGTATACAAAAATATCCTGTTACGTATTCATTATTAATCGTAGAATATTGCTCTTTATTTTTTCATAATATAATGAATACCAAATTATTAAATGGATATTCGAAAGTGATACTTCAATAGTTTTGCTAGCAGACGAGTCGTTCCTAGTACATATCCGAAAAAAAACGCTCTTTCTTCTTGTGTATATAATTAATAATCAACTATTTATTTCATATTACTTAAAGTAATACTTTAAATATGAAAATCAATAAGATTCTCACATTCAACTTTTGGCCGGTGTTGTTAAATTAAGATAGATAGTTCATTATTAAGTTTCAAAAATAATAAAGTGAGAGATTTTTCTATCATGTGTGCAGCTTTGGAGTAACATAACCCCTTCCTTTTAAGTCGGGC
>JAITAY010000295.1 GCA_031283915.1 Tannerella sp. | reverse complement strand
CTTTAAATAAGGTAGAAATAAGGTTTTTATCCGTTATCAAATACCGTCTCCGGATGCGCTTAGCCAAAAACGCAGGTTCATATACAATCCATTCTATTTTCGTGTAATGAAGGGCTTTTTGATTCCGTTATTTGGGCGGGCTGTTATCTTTTACTGTGGGACTACTAACTACCTGTTTTTGAACAAAAATATACCGCGTGCAGTATAAATAATGATGGATGATAAATGATGAAACTTGTTCCTGTTTTTCCGGGGCTGAACAAAAGCTCATTGTTTAATTATTGGCTGGTTTTGCAGTTTAAAAAATGCGGGAGCAATCATACTGTACGTGGGAAGATTTTGCGCAACAACAGGTAGTTAGCAGTCCCCCAATCCTACTATTCTACTATCCACTAATCATTAACCATTAACAACGCCTGTTTCCGCGCAAAATCTTCCCGCGCGCAGTATATTTCAACCCAACGTGATCCAAATCCGTTTATCTGTTGCCGCTCATTTCGTCGGCACCATTTCCAACGACGGAGGCGCCTGTTTCGGATCGCTTCCCCACAGCTCGTTCGCAACAGGCCCCATTTCAAGCGTCAGCTTGCCGCCGCCGGCAAGGTCCGAATGACTGAACCAGGGCTTGTCCCACGGCACGCCGTTCAGCATCGCCGACTGGATATACTTGTTGTCGAAGGATGCATTTTCAGCTTCCACTTCAAACGTTTTACCGTTCCCCAGGTCGATGACGCTCCTCGTAAACACCGGACTGCCGATGTTGTAGGCCGGCAGGCCGGGCGTGACCGGATAGAAGCCCAGCAACGTGAAGGCAACGAAGGCCGTCATGCCGCCACCGTCTTCATCGCCCGGAACGCCCATCACGTCGTCGCGATAGTAGGCATCTATCACCTGACGTGTTCGTTTTTGCGTCTTCCAGGGCTGGCCGGCGTAATTGTAGAGATACAGGATGTGCGTACACGGTTCGTTGCCGGCCGAGTACTGACCGATATTTCCCGTATGGTCGGGAAACTTGCGGTAGAATTCAAATTTGCTCCGTCCCAATGGCGTGCGGAACATGTCGTCCAGTCCCTTGACAAACGACTCTGCTCCGCCCGTTAAGGCAATCAAGTCGGCAAAATTGTGCTGCACTTCCCAGCGATAAATCCATCCGTTGTTTTCATCGTAATAATAACGGCCTCCCTGGCCGCCCGACCATCCGTAGTCCACATCGGGAAGAAATTCGCCCTGTTCGTTTTTGGGGTGGAAAAAGCCCGTTTGAGGATTAAACAGGTTACGGTAATCCAGCGCACGTTTCATGCAATAGCGATAATCGTCTTCCCGTCCCAGCGCCTTTGCCATCCGGGCCAGACACCAGAAATCGTACGACGAACCCAGCGTCACCGGAATCGGCTGGCGATATTCGCCGGGATTCACCTGCGGATACGTTTCCTGTTCCGTATCCGCAAGCGCCGGGTAATAGCCGTGTTCGTGGAAAAACCGGTCTAATTCCATGGCCGGCTGGAAAGTAAACGGTAACATGGATTTTTCATGAATGGCCGCATAGCCGGCCTTGAACGCCGCTTCGAGATCGAAATCCGTCAGCCCCTTGGCATACGCATCGGTAAAAATGGCCACGGCATGATTGCAGTTCATGGCATGACCGTCGCCCGCCACGCCGGGAAATGTCGGCAGCCACTTTTCGGGCATCTGCTCCGCCATGCGGATGTAGGAACGCAGCATAGCCCGCTCCTTCTCCGGTTCGATCAACACGCGCAACGGATGAACGGCACGATAGGTGTCCCATATCCAGTCGTCCACATAGAATGGCGTCCCCTCGTCGTCATGCACAGTCCGGTCATAGGCGCTCCAGTACTTTCCGTCCTCGGAAATGTTAATCATACGTTCATACGTGCGGTAGAGCGAGGTATAAAAAACGGTCTTGTCCTTTTCCCGTCCGCCTTCGACCTTGATTTTACCCAGCGTTTCGTTCCATACCCGCCTGCCTTCGTCAGCGACCGGTTGAACGTCGAAACTGCCGATTTCACGTTTCAGATTTCTTTTTGCCTGCTCCACGCTGATATAGGAAATACCGTATTGCAGGTTGAGCGTTTTGACATTACCAAATGCGAGCGCCAGCCCCTGCTGTCTTTCGCCAAGGAAGGTACTGGATTTGATCGGTTGATCGGTCACGGCATAGACATACAGGCGCGTTCCGTTGTTGCCCAGCCGTTCGCAGCCTTCTACCGAACCGTCTTCACCGACCTTGATTTCGCCGTCACGCCCCGAGAGAATCAGTTTGGCATCGCCGTCACGCTCAAAACGGAAATTGTAGACGGCTGACTGCGTGGCAGGCGCAAACTCGACCCGGATCTTCGCTTCATCCAGGTAAACCGACCAGTGATAAGGCGTCAGGTGTTCCAGGTCATACGAATAAGCCATGACCGGCTTCAGATCGGCTTCGGAAGCCTGTGTCGGACTGAAGGCCATCGGCGAACCTCCGCGATGCGAGGGAACAACCACCGGAAGACCATACATAAGGTCGGCGGTATAGTCTGTCCGGTTCGGGTAAAGACGCATCATGCCGTTGGGACGGCTCAGGGTCGGATAACACGGCACCAGTAAATGACTGATATTCCCTGTGTAGGGATTCACGTAATCCACCGGCGTCTTCGTCGCATCGGCCTGCCCTGCTGCGCAGGCGTCCAGCAAAAACAGTCCCATGCATAGTGGGACGATACACTTTTTCATTTCTTTCAAATGGCTTTTGGAAAATACTTGTTTCATACAAATGATATTTATAGTTACAGATAAAATAACAAATTTATATACCTCCATTTTAGCATCGGGGGTGATGCGGAGCAGCCTCTTTACAGGCACGGGAAATCAGGAAAATATAACAGTGTCTCCGGTCTGGCAAGGAGGCGAAAAACACGTTTGAGAGGCCAAATACGGCGCCGATCACCGGAATCGAAACAGGCAAGAAGCTTCTCATGCTTTTGGTAATTATATTGTTATTGATTTTGAACACAAAAAAGGCCGGTCTAAAACGGAAAAAAACATGGATGTGTTTAAAACAATCACACAAGTGAATGAAATATCCACATGTGAGGATAAAAAATCCACATGTGTGATGTTTTCGGCACATGCGATTTTTTTTTCATGCACATGTGAAGATTTTTCATGCACACGTGTGTTTGTTTTCATCCACATGCGATTTTTTTCTTTTACACATGCGAACATTTCATTCACATGTGAATTTGTTTTCTGCACATGTGAGGATTTTTCTTCCACATGTGTGTTTTTTTCGTCTTTTCCGCCTTTCCTGAAAAACAGATACTTTCTGCTTTTGTTTAGGAAGGGAAAATTAGGAAAATGAAACGATTTCACCCCGCCAGACGTTGGGTAACCGAAAAAACGGTCTGTATGATTCATTTCGCATCTCATTCTTCTTTCTGTTAGTTTCTTATCTCTTGAAAAAACTGTCTGTTACATTTTTTTTCAGGTTGGCGCAAAGATACGGCTTTTTCAATGAGAATGATTGATTCTTTGGAGAAAACTCATAACAACAGGGAACTGTCCCCATAGCTCAGGAAACGAAAATCATGCTTGAGAGCATAGTCGTAGATTTGTTTCCAGTCGTCTCCTGCAAAGGCGGCCACCAGCAAAAGCAGGGTGCTTTGGGGTTGATGAAAATTGGTTAACATGCCGTTTACCAGGCGAAACGTATAACCCGGCGCGATAAGGATTTGCGTAGCCGCCGTCAATTGCGGGATCTGTTTCCGATCTAAATAAGTGAGAATCTGCTGCAACGCTTCGGACGGCGAAATGTCCGGAAGCGTTTTTTCATAAGGAGTCCACTGTCTGACCATCCCTTCTTCGATCGACGCATCCGGATGTTGAACCAGCATGGCGCCAAGGTAATACAAACTCTCCAGCGTTCGCACCGACGTGGTTCCTACTGCAATCACACGTCCGGGCGACGCAAGTAAACGGGCAATCGTATGGCGCTGCACCGTAAACCATTCCGTATGCATGGGGTGGGCGCCGACCGTTTCCGTTTTGACCGGTTTGAATGTACCCGCACCGACGTGCAAGGTGATTTCTTCCCTTTCAACCCCCTGGTCGTCCAGTGCCGACAGCGTTTCGGGCGTGAAATGAAGTCCGGCTGTAGGCGCCGCCACCGAGCCTTTGATTTTCGAATAAACGGTCTGATAGGTAGACAAGTCCGCAGCCTCTGCCTCGCGATGCAAATACGGTGGGATGGGCAATGTCCCTGCGGCTTCCAACAGGTCGGCAAACGTGCAGGAAACCGGTTCCCACGAAAACACAATCCGGTGAACCTCCTCGCGAGTGGCCATCCGTTTGGCCGTTAAGGTAATGATGTCGTTTCCCATACGAACGGTTTGTTTCAAAAGTCCGTCTTTCCATTTTTTCAGATTGCCGACCAGGCATTTCCATGTACACTGTTTCGTTTGCTGAAAAGCGAGCAAGTAGTCGTGCGGTTCGACGGGTTCCAGACAAAAGATCTCGATGGATGCGCCGGTTACCTTTTGGAACAGCAGACGTGCCTGAATCACTCGCGTGTTGTTGAAAACCAGCAGCGACTTTTCCGGCAAACATTCCGGCAACCGGTAAAAATGAGTTTCATTGATTTGGCCCTGTTTATACAGTAATAACTTGGACATATCGCGCCGGGCAAGCGGATATTTGGCAATCCGTTCGTCCGGAAGCGGATAGTGGTAATCGGCTATGCGAATCTGTCGAGGCGAGGTCATTTTATTTCCATTTGAAAGTCATCGGGAATAATTTCCGGGTGCAAAAATACACATTTTCGATCAGGTAGACGTCAACATTTTCGCAAAGCCACAGCATGTTAGCATGTTCTTTTTTTAAGCTTCTCTGTTTCAGTAAAAACAGGCTGCTTAAAAAAACGTCAAAAAAGCCACCTTGATTTAAGAGTTTTTTTATACGATGATTGCAGATTTTTCAAAATAAAAACACTACCTTTGCAAGCAGAATTGTTTTGTAATAGCGATGTTTTGAAAAGAACCAAAGAATGATACTGATCGCAGATAGTGGATCGACAAAGGCAGATTGGCGTGTAGTGGATGAAGAAAAGATACTCCAATCTGTTCAAACAAAAGGTTTTAACCCGTTTTTTCAATCGGAAGAAGAAATGGGGCGGGAGATCTCTACACATCTTTTGGATTCGATCAATCCGTTGAAAATAGAGGCAGTATACTTCTACGGCGCGGGCTGTGTGTTCGAGAAAGTAGAAATCATGCGCAGGGTGATCATGCGGCATTTTCATGTGGAGCACGTAGAAGTGAATACCGATTTGCTGGCTGCCGCCCGCAGCTCCTGCGGCATGGAAGCCGGCATTGCTTGTATCATGGGAACGGGTTCCAATTCATGTTTTTATGACGGCGAACAGATTGTGCAGACCGTTTCGCCGCTGGGCTACATTTTGGGAGACGAAGGTAGCGGAGCGGATTTGGGAAAGCAGCTCGTCAAAGACTTGCTGAAAGACATGATTGCTCCCGAACTGAAAGAAACTTTTCTCAGGCAATTCGGTCTGACGCTGTCCGATATCATGGAGCATGTTTACCGGCGGCCGCTGCCCAACCGTTTTCTGGCGAGTTTCGCCCCTTTCCTCTCGGAACATGTCGAAGACCAGCGGATACACACGCTGGTCTTGAACCGTTTCAAATCTTTTTTGCGACGAAACGTAATGAAATATGACTACCGGAACTTCCGGGCGCATTTTGTCGGTTCCGTTGCCTACTATTTCAGAACGATTCTGGAGGAGGCGGCCGCCGATACGGGTGTGAGAATCGGTTCGATTATCCATACCCCAATGGAAGGGCTGATTATTTATCATACTACGGATCATACACCTCCGCCGGTATTCTTTGATATCTGACAGATACCTGTGAATTTTTCGAGAAAATTCCGGGCGAAAGATGCTGCCCAATCCGAGAATACCGTGAATCAATTAATCACTCATGTTACGCAAAGTCATGTTTCAGGTACAGCGTTTGGAATTTCGGTGCCCGTCATACCCCAAACAGCGGCTTTGCCCGTCAGGGTATACATATACTACAACTAAAAAAACAACTTATGAAAATAGGATTCTTTCAATATGATGTTATTTGGCGAGATAGAGATGCAAATCTTGCATATATAAGTTCAAAAATCAGAGATTCTGTTTTTGATTTACTGGTGTTACCCGAATTATTTACAAGTGGATATGCATTTAACTCAAAAGAAGAGTTAATTCCTTTTGCGGAAAATTTTAATGATAGTTATACTGTTGATTATCTCACTCAATTGATGAAAAAGTGTGGCGCTTATATTACAGGAACAATACCTGAATTGTGCGAAAATCAGCTTTATAACACTTCTATTCTTGTTGGAGCAGAAGGACTTGTAGCTTCTTATCGTAAGATTCATTTACCTGATTACGAAAAACAGGCTTTTTCCGAAGGGGATAAAGTGGTGTCATGTAATTGTAACAACGCAAAAATTGGATTAACGATTTGCTTTGATTCCTGGTTTGCTCCTTTAAGTTCCAAATTAAGATTACAAGGTTCCGAAATTATTTGCCATTCGGCGTGCTTCGGGGGTGAAGTTACGCCAAAAATCATTCCTATTCGAGCATTGGAAAATCAATGTTTCTTTATCAGCTGTAATCGCATTGGGACAGAGATGTTTGATGGAGAACTAGAGTCATATTGTGGAAAAAGCCAAATAGTTAATCCTGATGGAAAAGTATTGATTAAAGCAGAGAATGAAGAAGTTCTATCTATTATTGATATTGAACTATCGGAAGTAAATAATCCGAATTTCGGAAGTTTAATTATGAAAGATTTTTTTTCAGAACATAAAAAATATGACATTAAAATAAAAGCCAACACCTAACAAACCACTTTATACTTTACGCGGTATGATTTTGTGCAGGTGCATATCTTCCCCGCAGGTTACGCCTTCTTATCAACTGCCTGTATGTCATTTCCGAAAATCGAAATACCTTTGTCGCACGGTCATTCTTTGATGCGGCAGTTTTAGCCGATGTATCCCGTACTCTGTCTGCACCCTGTTTGGCGACAATCTGAAATGCACTTTAGCCCTCACGATTTTGGTGTATAAAAAAAAAGCCTTATTTTTACGGCACGATCGCGGCAAATAGCATTTCGGAGGGGCTGATATTATTATATTACAGGTGTTTGCTCCCGAATATGGCGGCAGTGCGACCATTTGCATTACTTCCCCGACTGATTTTCATCAAGACGGAACGAAATTTCTGTCAGGGAGAAATTTTTTTTCCATCAGGGAAGAAAAAAAATTCTATCAGGGAGAAAATTTACGGCGGTCGGAGCGGAAAAGAGAAACGATGAAACAAAAAATAATAATTAACCGATTTAAAATTGCAATGATATGAAATACAAAGTAATAGAGAAAGGCAATCCGCTCAATCCGGCTGCGCCGAAAAAGCAGTATGCCAATGCGGTGAATGCAGGAAAATTTACGATCAAGGATTTTGCCAAAGGGATGCCGGAACGCGAGCGACTGTATGCCCTCGGGTTTGACGAACTGCGCGAATATTCCCTGAAAAACCGGGAGACGGTATCGCCTGCATTGCAGCGGGAACGGACGTGGACGTTACCGGAAAACGGCGGGCACGACCTGTCGCGTGTTTCCGGAGACCTGTTGCTGGTGACGGCAGCCCGCGATGTCTATCGCTTTCATATAACGCAGGAACATTTCACGCCGTTCGAGTGGTTGCAGGGCGTCCCGGACGTAAAGTCGGTTAATTACAGCGAAACCACCGGTCAATTGATCTACACCAAAGCGGAAGAAAGCTGGTGGACGCATCACATTTACCTCAAACAACCGGATCGAACGCTGACCCTTCCGGACATCCGGCTGTACAAAGTACGGGTCATGGAATAGCATTATTTATCCGGCACGCAGAATATGAAACATACCTGCCATTATTTTATATGTTCAAGAGGAAGAAACAGAAGCTTGCGGTTCAACTCCGCAATGTCAAAACCTCCACAGTTTATCATTCATCATTATATAATTAATAATTAATTTACTCATGAGTAATCGCAGAGAATTTTTAAAACGTTCCGCACTTGTCGGAACAGCCGCAGTTTGGTCGCCTCTTTCCCGTACGCTGGGAATGGAAGCAGCCCCGCAAAAGTCGTCACCTGCCGCAGAAGCGGGCGACACGTACACTGTGAACATGGAATATATCAGTGCACCGAACATTCCACCGCGGCAGATTGTCGTTCCGGATGTTGGCGGATTCAAGACGCTCAAAGGGGATTTCCACATCCATACCCTGTTTTCCGATGGCGGTGTGATGCCGGTTGACCGTGTGAACGAAGCCGTACAAAACGGACTGGATGTGATCTCCATCACCGATCACATCGAATATCGTCCCTTTTTCAGCAAAGTCGGAAAATGGAAGCTGAATGAGGAACAGGCCAGCAACTACAACCTGTGGTATGAAATCGCCCGACCGGATGCGGAAAAACAAAACCTGTTGCTGATTCGGGGAGCCGAGATCACGAAATCGACCATGGCGCCGGGACATTTCAATGCACTTTTTGTGCAGGACACCAATCCGGTAGCCGCCGTGGTAGACGACTGGCGGAAGATGCTCCAGGTGGCCGCAGAACAGGGCGCCTTCCTGCTGTGGAATCATCCCGGCTGGGAAGCGCCGAAGAGTGGAGGCATCGAGCCGGGCGCACCGCTACGCTTCACCCGGGAGCATGAGGATGCGCACAAAAAAGGCTGGCTGCACGGCATCGAAATCTTCAACTACAAGGAATATTATCCGGTAGTCTCCGACTGGTGTAATGAGCGTGATCTGGCTCTGTTTGCCAACAGCGACATCCACGACAGTGAATTGAATACGTATGGCATTCAAAATCCGCTCCGCCCCATTACACTGGTATTAGCCCGTGAACGGACACTGGAGAGCGTCAGGGAGGCGCTGTTTGCCCGGCGTACGATTGCATGGGCGGCCGGCACGCTGTGGGGACGCGACCCGTGGCTACCGGAACTGTTCAAGGCGTCGGTCGAAATCAAAACCGTCACGCCCGGTACACTGGAATTGACCAACAAGAGTTCGTTGCCGATCTTTGTCGCTCTGGGAGGCGTTTCCTTCGAACTGCCGAAAGACGTCAAACGGCAGGTTTATCTGGCGTCCGGAGTTCGGAACATAACCGTTACCAACTGGATGACCGCCATGAATCGCCCGCTTGAAGTCAGCGTTCATTAAAAAATTATCATGTTTTGTCCGGCTGTATGAAAAATATATGATGCTTTCGTTTCATTATTATTTAAAATTGAGAAGAATGTGAAAAGTAAAATTGCGAGCTTGCTTATATTCATTGGCATAGCAATCAGACTCTATTCTCAAGCTGATGTTACTGTATTTTCGGGTAACACACGTTCAGGCTGTTATGGTGGTAATCCTGTAACATCAGCGCCGCAACAGAAATGGGAATTTGAAATGCCTGCAGCAAACTGCAGCGATCCGATAATTGTCGGGGACAAAATACTCGTAAACGCTTACGATAAGGAAAACAGCAAAGGCTATCAGTTTGCGCTGGATAAAAACACCGGCAAGCAAATCTGGAGCAATAACATTCCGGAACAGTTATCGACTCCGGCTGTAGCGGGAGATAAAGTCCTGTACGGTTCGAAAAGCAAGTTGACAATGGCTTTAGATCTCAACAGCAGGAACAAAATATGGAGATATACCGACGGGAAGAAAATTCATACAGTGAATTTTGTTGCCGACGCTGTCGAAAAGAAAATTCATGCAATGAATTTCGTTGCCGACGCTGTCGGGAAGAAAATTCATACAGTGAATTTCGTTGCCGACGCTGTCGAAAAGAAAATTCACACAGTGAATTTTGTTGCCAACGCTGTCGAGAAGAAAATTCATACAGTGAATTTTGTTGCCGACGCTGTCGGGAAGAAAATTCATACAGTGAATTTCGTTGCCGATGCTGTCGGGAAGAAAATTCATACAGTCGAAGCATTTTTTTACGGATAAATCTGTTATCGGTCTATATGAAATCAAATAATTTTCAAACTATATAAAAGTATTTTTCACATGATTAAATTAGTATCCGCAATTTTTAGATCTTATCCGAACGAAGCTCATTTCAAGATATTCGACCGAATTACAGATGAACTGAAAAAGTCAGGTCAGGCAGTACAAACGGCAACAGCGACGCATACTCCCGAACTGTACGACTGGTTCGCAAAAGAAACAGCGTGCATAGCGTGGTATCGCAAAAGCAGTCTGACGGCTCTCATTGCCGACGCTGACAACCGCCTCGACCGTGCCCTGATCGGGATGTCGGCGCAGGTCAATGCCGCACGTTACAGCCCCGACCATACGGTGGCTGCTGCTGCGGAAAATCTGCACATTATGCTTCACAGTTACGGTCAGGTGTTTAAAAAACCTTACCTGCAGGAAATGGGCGCTGTGAAGGCTATCCTTGCCCATCTCAATGGAGACCTTTCTGCCGAAGCCCAGACCGCAGGACTTGCATCGTGGATTACGGAAGTCGAGGCTGCTTTTGGCGAATTTCTCACGCTGTTTGAGCAGCGCGAAGCGCAGACGCTCGAAAAACCGGAGCAACGTTTTCCCGCAGTACGCAGCGGCATCGAAAAAGTGTGGCATCAAATCGCCGTTCTGATTAACTCCGGAACAGCGCTGAATCTGTCGCCCGATTTCGAGGCGTTTATCAATGTAATAAATCCCGAAATAACGTACATGAACAGCGAGTTTCACCGTGCAAAACACGATATTTCGGCAGCGCAGATTTCGTCGATAGAGCAGCAGCCGTTTACCGGACAGCCGTGTACGCCTGTTCCCGACGTGTTCTTCGAAACATCGAAAGAAACGCTCAAACTGACACTGGGAAAAGACTTCAATATTACATACAAAAACAATATCAACGCGGGTAATGCCGAGTGTACCGTACATGGAAAGGGCCGGTATAAAGGAAGCAAAACCGTAACGTTCATCATTGCCTGAAGTTAGAAGGATTTTTGCAAAACGGGGTACAAGACCGAACGGGCAACGACCGCCGGTTAAAGAGCCGTAAATGCATCATTTAAACAATATTATTTTTATGGAAAGAAAAACTGAATTGAAAGTCGGCCTTGCGGGTGTGGGGTTAGACACGTACTGGGGACAGTTTGAAGGGCTGTTGCCGCGCCTGACAGGCTATCAAAAGGAAATCGGCGAACGCATGACGTTGCTGGGCGCCCGTGTGGTGGATGCCGGCATGGTAGACCAGCCTCAGAAAGCCGTTGCCGCGGCTGCACAACTGAATAGCGAAGAGGTGGAACTGCTGTTTGTCTTCATCTCCACGTATGCGTTATCATCTACTGTCCTGCCGCTGGCGCAACGGGTCAAGGCGCCCGTGATCCTGCTGAATGTCCAGCCTGTTCCGGCCATTGACTACGAATATCTCAACAGCATGGGCGACCGCGGGAAAATGACGGGCGAATGGCTGGCGCACTGTCAGGCCTGTTCGGCGCCGGAGTTTGCCTGCGTGTTCAACCGTGCGGGTATCCGTTACGACATCGTGACCGGATACATGCAGGAGCCTTGCGTCCGGGACGAAATTGCGGCGTGGATCGATGCTGCCCGCACGGTCAAGGGTATGCGCGACAACCGGCTGGGTATACTGGGACATTATTACTGCGGGATGCTGGACGTGTATACGGATACGACGTTGCAGTCAGCCGTTTTCGGCACCCATATCGAGCTGCTTGAAATGTGTGAGTTGAAGGCATATCGCGATGCGGTGACCGACAGCGAACTGGCGGCGAAGCAGCAGGAGTTCCGGACACGCTTCGACGTGGTTCCGGCCTGTGAGGCATACGAACTGGAACGCGCCGCACGGACATCGGTGGCGCTGGACAGATTAGTGGAGGCGCATCAACTGGGTTCCATGGCCTACTATTATGAAGGCTATGCGGGGAATGAGTACGAAAACATCGCCACGTCGGTGATTGCGGGCAATACGTTGCTGACGGGAAATCAGATTCCGGTAGCCGGGGAGTGCGAGGTAAAGAACGTACAGGCGATGAAAATCATGTCGCTGCTGGGAGCGGGCGGTTCGTTTTCCGAATTTTACGCGATGGACTTCAACGACGACATCGTGATGCTGGGACACGACGGCCCGGCGCATTTCGCCATTGCCGAAGGGCGCGTCAAACTGGTGCCGCTGCCTGTGTACCACGGTAAACCCGGTAAAGGACTTTCCATTCAGATGAGCGTACGTCATGGCGACGTGACGTTGCTCTCGGTCTGCGAAGGGAAAGACGGGCTTTTTCTGCTGGTAGCCGAAGGAGAATCGGTGCCGGGGCCGGTACTGCAAATCGGGAATACCAACAGCCGCTACCGTTTTGCCTGCGGTGCGCGCGCATTCATGAACCGGTGGAGTAAAGCGGGGCCTTCCCATCACTGCGCCATTGGCGTGGGACATGTAGCCGACAAACTGGAAAAAGTCGCCTTCCTGCTGAATATTCCAATCGTGAACGTGGGAAAACAGTAGACGGTAACTGTACCGGACGCGGCGCAGTTTGG
>JAITAY010000252.1 GCA_031283915.1 Tannerella sp. | reverse complement strand
TCTTCCAAGTCCGGTCTTGAGTCTTCCAAAATTTTTGGCTCTATGGGACATGGGGGATTCCGGGGACAGTTGGAACCTGAGCGGCAGATAATATCCCGGCAGCCAACGTCAGGGATGATCTTTTACTAACTACTACCTGCGCAACATCTTCCCACGCGCAGTATGCGGACAGAGGCTGTTTTACTGCCTCCAGAATCCCGGGAGCAGGATGGTCAGTACCGTGAAGATTTCCAGACGGCCGGTCACCATCAAAAAGGAATATACCCACTTGGAAACGACCGGAAGTTCGTGAAAATTCCCGCCTGTATACTTTCCCAACGCCGAACCGATATTGCTGATGGCCGAGACGGTAGCCCCGAAGGCTTCCTCAAAAGCAAGTCCGTCGAGCAGGAAAACAGCGCTGCCAATGATAACCAGCACCATATATACAAACGCGAATGTCTGTACCTGCTGCACAACGTGCGCGGGAATCACCCGATCTCTCAGCCGGACGGATATCACGGCGCTGGGATGCACTTGTTTTTTAAATTCATTCAGCATGTGCTTGATCAGGATAAGGAACCGGCCTGTTTTCATGCCTCCGCTGGTGGAGCCGGCACAGCCGCAGACGATCATGAGAAAAAGTGCGATGATGGAAAAAAACGAACCTATTTTTGAGAAATCAGCCGTCCGGAAACCGGTGGTAGAGATCAGGGAGGTCACCTGAAAGAGTGATTTCCGGAAAATCGACTCTGCGTCCTCTTCGTAGTGCATGAAGAACAGCCAGACGGAAGTGATCGCCACGGTTATCCCCACAATCGTATAAAACCAGCGCAGTTCCGTATTTCCCAGCGCCTTCTTCCACTGTCGCTTGATCAGGTAATAAAGCAGCGTGATGTTGGTGGCGCTGAGGCACATGAAGAAACAGAGCAGGTATTCGACATAGGGCGTATGCCAGTAGTTGATGCCGCTGTTTTTCGTAGAATAGCCGCCGGAGGAAACGGTTGTCAGCGCATGGTTGACCGCGTCGAAAAGGTTCATCGGTCCAGCCCAGAGGAGCAAGCTCAGAATAAACGTAATGCCCAGGTAGATGCCGAAAAAACGTTTGGCGATCTGGGTAACGCGGGGCAGGAAATGGTCATGGATAATGCCGGATGTTTCCGCATCAAACATTTGCGACGTCATTCCGCTGAAAGTGGGCATCAGCGCGACGGTAAATACAATGATTCCGATGCCGCCCTGCCATTGCGTCAGGCTTCGCCAAAAGAGGATGCCGTGCGGCAGCGATTCGACATCGGTCAGGATGGTGGAGCCGGTGGTGGTGAACCCGGACATGGTTTCAAAATAAGCGTCTGTGATGTTCGGGACATAGCCGCCGATAAACAAGGGCATCATCCCGAAAAAAGAGAGCAGTATCCACGTCAGTGCGACGGTCAACATGCCTTCGCTCCGGCCAATCATGTGTTCATCCGCTCTGCGTCCGGCCAGGAGGAAAAGCCCTCCGGCGCCGAACAGGATCCCGTTTGAAATCAGCAGGGGACGCAAGTCTGTTTCCCGGTATCGCCCTGCCACGACCACGGCTAACAGCATGAAAGCACCTTCGAGGAGATGAATCTTCCCCAGCATCTTGCTGACGGATCGCAAATTTATCCGGAACATGGGGTTGCTAAGCAAAATACTTCTTCAATTTGCTCATGGCCGAATTGAGACAGAAAGCCATCACGTGATCGTTTTCCCGGATCAGTGTGTTCCCCTCAATAATCATCGACTTGCCGTCGCGTATCAAACCGCCCAGCGTCAGATCTTCCGGCAGTTTCAGGTCTTTCACCGGCTTTTTGGTGATATACGAGCCGGGACGGGCAATCAGTTCGGCCACATTGGCATCGGCAAGCGTCAGGCATTTCACGTTCGACACGTCGGCGTCCAGCAGTATCTGGTAAATGTGGCTGGCGGCGATCAGTTTCTTGTTGATGACCGCTCCAATGTCTAATTTGATGGCCAGCGGGATGTAATCAATGTTTTCTACCTGTGCAATGGTCTTGTATACGCCGAAACGCTTGGCGGCCAGGCAGGCCAGGATGTTGGAACTGGCGTTTTCCGTCAGGGCGATGAAGGCCTGGGCGTGCATGATGCCCTCCTGCCGCAGCAAGTCCGTATCACGGGCATCTCCGTTAATAATCATCACGTTGTCCGGAAGCGTTTCGGAGAGGACGACGCTCTTGTCGCGACTGGTTTCAAAGATTTTAATCTGGATATGATCCGGCAGGTACTGACTGGCACGAATGGCGATCCGGCTGCCGCCCATGATGATGATGCTTTTCACATCGGGATTCCCTTTGCCCGTCAGCGCACGTACTTCGTTTTCATACTCCCTGGTCATGCTGATGAAGATCAGGTCTTCTTTTCTGACGTAGTCCGGGCCGCGCGGGATGATCATCTCATTTTCGCGCTGAATGGCTACGATGTGGTAGTGTCGTCGGTTGGGAGTGACTAACTCGGTCAGTTGCTTGTTAACGATAGAGGCGTTCTCGCGCACCTTGACGCCGATCAGAATCAATGCGCCGCCGAACAGTTCCCAGTATTGGCGTGTCCAGGGCTTCTTGATGGAGGTGACGATTTCTTTGGCGGCCAGCATTTCGGGGTAGATCATGGAAGTGACGCCGATCTTTTCGAAGAGTTCCCTGTTCTTGGGAAGCAGGTATTCATAGTTGTTGATACGGGCGAATGTTTTTTGGGCGCCCAGGTTGGCGGCCAACATGCAGGCGGTGATGTTCATCGCTTCTTCAGGCGTGACGCTGACGAAGAGGTCGGCCTGTTTGACGCGGGCTTTTTCCAGATCGGCAGGCGAAATCGGATTGCCCGCAATCGGTAGAATCTCTAAGCCCGAACGGGAAAAAAAGGCGAGCCGTTCTTCATTTTCATCCATGACGGTGATGTCGTGTTGTTCCTGCGACAGCATTTTGGCCAAATGGGTACCGACTTCTCCCGCACCGGCAATAACTACTTTCATAGCAGAACGTTGATTAGAGAGGATGGAGCAAAATTTCGCTGGATTAACGGTTCGCGGAACGAGGTAGCCCTGTTGTCGGGTAATGAAACCAGCGCTTTGATTTTTTCTGCGATAGCGTCCATATTCATGCCGCATAGCCGGTAAAGTTCCCGGACGCTGCCGTGTTCGATAAATCGGTCGGGTACGCCTATGCGTTTCACGCAGGTAGCATAGCCGTTTTCGGACATAAATTCCATGACGGCGCTCCCCAGTCCGCCGGTGATGACGCCATTTTCGACCGTGACGATCCGGGAAAAACGCTGTCCGACTTCGTGTAGGATTTCCTCATCCACCGGTTTGAGGTAAATCATATCGTAATGGGCGACAGACAGACCTTCCGTCTCAAGTAAATCAATGGCTTTGGCCGCCTCGTTGCCGATCGGGCCGATCGAAAGAACAGCTGCTTGCGTGCCTTCGCGCAACTTCCGGCCTTTGCCGGTCGGCAGAACGTGCATCTCGTTTTGCCAGTGTGTCAACTCTCCTTTCCCGCGCGGATAGCGAATCACAAACGGGCCGGAAGACGCATGATAGCCGGTATACATCAGGTTACGCAAATCCAGCTCGTTCAATGGCGAAGCAATCGTCAGGCCGGGAATCGGACGCAGGCAGGCCAGATCAAAGACCCCGTGATGTGTGGCGCCGTCTTCGCCGACCAATCCGGCACGATCCAGGCACAGCACGAGGTGCAGCTTTTGCAGCGCCACGTCGTGAATTACCTGGTCATAGGCGCGTTGCATGAAAGAGGAATAGATGTTACAAAACGGAATCAAGCCTTCCTTGGCCAGTCCTGCGGAGAAAGTGACGGCGTGTCCTTCGGCGATTCCGACGTCGAAAGCCCGTTTGGGGAACGCCTTCATCAGGAAATTCATGGAGCAACCGGTCGGCATGGCCGGCGTGACGCCAACCACCCGTTCGTCTTTTTCGGCCAGTTCCACCAGCGTAAGTCCGAACACGTCCTGGTAAAACTGCGGTTCATTGATCCGTTTCGGCAGGATGCGTTCGCCGGTTTCCTTGTTGAACCTGCCGGGCGCGTGCCATTCGGTGGCCGATTCTTCGGCGGGCTTGAAGCCTTTGCCTTTCGTTGTTTTGACGTGCAGCAGTTTCGGCCCCTGCATATCCTTGATAACGTTCAGCTTTTCAATCAAATTCGCGACGTCGTGTCCGTCGACCGGCCCGAAATAACGGATGCTGAAACCCTCAAACAGGTTGTGCTGGCGGCTGATCAGCGCTTTCAGGCTGTTGTTAAAGCGGAGGATGTTTTCCCTGCGGTTTTCGGAAATCAGATTCATTCTCCGCAACTGCTTGTAGACGTCATAACGGAGTTTGTTATAGGCATGACTGGTCGTGATGCTGACCAGGTACTGGTTTATTCCGCCAACACTCTGATCGATGGCCATGTCATTGTCATTTAATATAATCAACAGATTGTTGGGATTGATGGAAGCGTTGTTCAGTCCTTCGTAGGCCAGTCCGCCCGTCATGGCGCCGTCGCCGATGACGGCTACTACGTGACGGTCTGCCTGGTCTTCCAGTTGAAACGCGACCGACATGCCCAGGGCCGCAGAGATGGAATTGGAGGCATGACCGGCAATGAATGCATCGTATTCGCTTTCCGACGGGTTCGGAAAACCGCTGATTCCCTTAAATTTGCGGAGCGTTTGAAAGGCCTCTCTCCTGCCGGTCAGAATTTTGTGTCCGTATGCCTGATGACCGACGTCCCAGACAATCCGGTCGTCCGGAGTATCAAATACATAATGGAGCGCTACCGTTAATTCCACTGTCCCCAGACTTGCGCCCAAATGCCCCGGATTTTCGGACAGCACGTTGACAATATATTGACGCAATTCCGCGCAAACTTGTTCCAACTGCATCACCGGCAAATTGCGCAAATCGGCCGGGCTGTTGATGGACTCTAATAAATACTCCTGTTTACAGGTACCCATCGCATGAATTTTTCCGCAAAGATATGCATTTTTAGAGGAACGGGACTGTATCTTAAGGAATGAAATATTGGAACGAACGCCGGGAAAAATATTTCTTATCATGGGACAGTCGGGCATGAGGAGAATGGTTAATGATAGCTGTATGGATCTTTCAAAGTGCAGTCACATACGGCAATTACTAACCACTAACTATTAACTACTTAAAACCAGGCGTCGTTAACTCAAAACTAACCGTATTCAATTTAAAAAAGTGCCTACATAAAGTTTCATCTCAACGGAGGAAAAATTCATCGCATACAATGCTGTCGACTGTTTCATGTTTTGTTAAACTGTGGTCGTGGTGAAAACGCTCTCTTATTTTCTTTGGGGACTTTGGGGGCTTCGTGGGACATTAGGGCTTCGTCCGACAATGCTTTGATGTCACAGGCTGTCGATCAATAGCAAAAAAAGCATTCTCCCGAAGCTTTATTCTTGCTTTTTAGCTCTGCTTTCAATTCTTGCTTTTGTCATTCTCTCGCGCAAACCGCCGTATTCCAGAAAATCTTTTTCAAGCTGTCGGATTTGTTTTGCCAGCAGGTACATTACAATTTTTATCAGGCAAATCATGCTGTTGGCACAAATTTCGGGTTTTTCGTTTTCTATGGCCTTCAGATAGGTTTGGTATGTGGCGTTTGGCGTCCGGTTCAGTTCGCGGAAGCGCACGGTCAGACGATGGTCTTTTTCCCAAACAGGTAATTTCCACGTTCGCAGAAAATCTTCGTAATCAATCATCAGTTCTTCGAGCGAGGCTTTCGCTACATTCGTCAGTTTGATTTCGGTTTCCTTTGAAGTGGCGGAAGCCATGCTGGCTTCCGCAATGTTTTGCTTCCCGCTGCGGGCAGCCTGCACCATTTGATCGACTGTCCGGTCGGTTTTCCTGTAAAAGCGGTTGGTAAAATACACCGTACCGTCGTAGATAATCTCTGCCTTTTGGTAGCTGATAAGATTGCGGTAACCACCGTGTTTGGGTATAAAACCCTGATTGTTGCTGATTTTTGCGGCCATACTGTTTTTCTTTTTCTTGGGACTTCTGGGACTTCTGGGGACTTCGTGGGACATTAGGGCTTCGTCCGACAATGCCCTAATGTCACAAACAGTCCCTTGATGTCCCTCAATGTCCCTAAAATTACTGTTTTGAGCGCAAAGATACAATGAAACTTCCATCCAACACAACAAAATAGCGACTGCAGGCATCTCTTTGTTAAAACGATATCTTGTAGGTTAGTCCAAGCTGGAACTAACAGCTAGTCCAGGTTGGAACTAAGTGTTAGTTCCGGCGGGAGTAAATGTCGTCTGGCTGGAATGGCCGTGTATCGGTGTCAGTTGCACACATCCATCCCGCGCAGAGTATAAAACAGGGAACCTGAGTCGGGGCTGTTAAAGCCGGACGGTGCGGCGGCAACGTAATGCAGATTGGGAGGATTCGAGGCACATGCGGCAGCGATAGCCCGCCTGTCCGGGTCTTCCTCGACGCTGATCACCTGCAGACCTTTCCTGACTATGGCAAGCAGAAGCGTAAACTCTCCGTAACCGCTGTTTTCCACTACAATGCAGCCTTCGTCCGGCAGTCTGGCAATCTGTTCGGCGAAGTTGCGACTGCGGCGCAGACGGCTGCGTACAGCCCGTTCGATGGCCGGGCCTTTGTAGATATAGTTGTGTATCACCAGGTCGCTGTAATAGTCGGGCGTTTCCACTTCACGACACAGCGCCCCGTATTCTTCCCGATAATAGCGGCGTATCTCCCTGCTCCGCTGCGAATAGCCGGTACTGAAACGGGCATCGTCCAGCGTAATGCGTTTCATCACCTGGATGTGTATCTCGCCTTTACGCAACATAAATTCCTGCTTGGGGAGTATATGACCTATGCCGTGGATAAGGACGGGCAGAATGTCCAGCTGCAGGCGTTCGGCCAGGTAGAAGGCGCCCCGATGGAAACGGCGGATGGAACAGTCGGTCGAACGTGTGCCCTCCGGAAATACAACGATGGAGTAGCCGCGCCGTACCACTTCTTTCAGTGAATCAAGGATGTTTTCGATGCCGTTGGATACCGGGTAAAATTCGGCATATTTAATCATCCGGCCGTAAAAAGGGGAGTTCCAAACCCAGTCGTTTGTCAGAATCACCAGCTTGGGCGTGAGCATCAGGATGGCCGTCAGATCGATATGCGACTGATGGTTGCAAATAATCACGGCCGGCTTTTCAAACGTTTCGCCCGTGAGATTCCGGTAAGCGGTTTTGACCTGTGGAATGTGGTGCATCACCCAGTGCGACACCCTGCAAAGCCATTTGTGATAGGCCTGTTTTTTCTTTTCCGTCCTGCGGCCAGGGGTGAAAATAATCCATCCGTAGATGGTGAGGCAGGTAATGACCGCCAGAAAGACGGCGAAGGAATAACCGGTAACCGCCAGGTTTCTCAGCGTGACGGGCATCAGGCGGTTTTTTCCCTTGCGCACCGTCAAGAGGCGGAAGAGGAACGGGGGAAGGATGTAGGACATGATCACAACCGAGAGCATCCCGATCATCGTCACTTCCGCCAGGGAGCGGAGCGCGGGGTGTCCGGCAAAAATCAGCATCCCCATTCCGATAAACATGATCAGCGCCGAAAGGGCGATGCTCCCCTTGTAGGACGCCAGTATCTTCCGCCGGCAGGTGTATTCGTGCATCAGCCCCTCCGTCATGAAAATGGTATAATCGTCTCCCTGTCCGAAGATAAACGTAGCCAGAATGATGTTGACGATGTTGAAACGGATATCGAACAGGTTCATCAGTCCCAGAATCCATATCCAGCTCAGGGCGAGCGGCGCAAAGGCAATCAGGCAGAGTTCCGGCCGTCCCATCGAAAAAAAGAGGAAAGCGAACACGATGAACCCGCAAACGAAAAGGACGTAGTTGAAATTATCGGACAGAGAGGCAATCATCCGCCGGGTGATCGAGCCGCCGTCGAAGGCGATGGCCGTCGGGGAAAGCCGGTTCAGCTCCTCTTCCAGTACCGTCGCCTGGCCGGCCTCCGTATACAGCAAATTAATCACCAGCGCCTGGCCGTTGCCGTCGATGAGGTAGTTCTTCGCAAAGGCTTCGCGGATGACGTCGAAATGCGACCGGTCTGCCGGTTCCCATCTCCGGTTGAGCATCGCCTTGAATGACCGGAAAGCCTCCGGTTTGAATCCTGTTTGCCGAGCGGCGTCGTCCAGCAGGGTCGTCACGGCATCCCGGCGTGTCCGCCAGAACGCATTCCACCGGTGCGTCCGCTCCGCCTGCCGGGCGCGGGACGGATAGAGGCTGCTGATGTTGCCGGCGCCGGCGATTTTCCTTTCCTCGACCAGTTTGTCCAGCGCCGGCGAGAGCCGTTCGTTCCTTTCCAGCGCACCGTCCAGGTCTTCGCCTTCCGTAACGAAGTAAAGGATGTGCTGGTTTCTGTTCAGCAAATTCATCATCCGCTGATATTCCTTCTGTTGCGAATCCGTCATGTAATTAATCCGCTGCATGTCCGTTTCGAACCGGGAACCGGAACTGAAAAACCCGAAAAACAGTGTCAGCAACAGAACGGCGACGATGAGCCACCGGTTCTTCTCGAACGGCAGTCCGGCGATGCGGGAAAAAAGCTGTGGCGTCGGCGTGCGGACTGTTTCATACCGCGGCAGCAGATGAGGCAGGAAGAGCAGCACAAAAAAGATAGTCCCGGCCAGCAGGAGCGAAGCAAACCAGCCCAGGTCGCCCATAGCGCAGGAACCGGTAAACACAAGGCTGAGAAATGCGCCGACCGTAGTGATGTTGCCGATGGTAAGCGGCTCGATAATGTCTTTAATGGCCGTTCGCGGATGAAGCGTATGGTTGCAGTGATCGATAAAATGAAGCGGATAGTTGATCGCGATGCCGAACATGATCGAACTGATGCCGACGGCGATGATGGAGACTTCGCCCCGGATCAGCCAGAGTAATGCCATGGCAAACAATCCTCCGAACAGGGTCGAGGCGAAGACGAGAAGGACTTTCCTCCCGCTCCGGAAAGCGCAGATCAGCAGGGCAAGAATCAGGATTGCCGCGAGCGAACAGGAGAATAACGTGTCTTTCTTGATTTGCGAAGCGTTCCCGAGCGCGATTTCCGACGCGCTGAAATGCCGGAAAGAGACTTCTCCGTCCATCGTGCGTTCCACTTCGGCCATATACCGGCTGAGCGAATCGAGGAAAATCGCATTGCGGGCGGTTTCGCTGGCCGGCATGATACATTCGATCAACAGCAGAGCGTCGCGGTCGTCCGTAAAGAGATGGTCCTGATAAAGCTGGAACCGGCTGCCGGTTTGAAATCCCTGCAAACGGTTCAAAACAGGCCAGGCCAGACCTAACGGGTCGGGCAGGATACTTTGCTGCAACAGAATCCCGGCAGGCGACAGCAAGAGATTCCGGTCACTCTCCAGCCGGGCAACCATTGCATCACGGGAAAGAAGCGAGTCCATCCGCAAATAGTCACTTTCCTCCAGGAAATAGGGGAGATTGTTTGCCACAAACGCCGTGAGCGACGCCATTTCCGACGGCTCGATTTTGTATGTCAGGCTTTTGATATAAGTGCTGTTCAGCCTCTGCAGGCGACCGGCCAGCTGTTCAACGGCCTCTATCTGCGCGTCGGCAGATCGGTCGGTTGTGTCTTTTCCGGAGCAGGAAACGGTGATCCTGTTGGCTGAAACGATGTACCGGTATGCGTTATTGATGCGTTCGTATTCTTTTGTCTCCGGAAGGAAACCTGAAATATCTTCCTGAAAACGCGCCTGGAGAGCCATTCCTGCAAACCCTGCCGTCAGGATGAGCAGCAGGAAAAGAAGCAGTCCTTTGTGATTTGAAAAATAATCGTAAGCCAGCAGGAAGAATTTCGTCATCGCTTCTGTTTTATGGAAAACAACTTGCGGCACAACAGCCGCGGGTATCCGTAGCACACGGCCAGCAGGGTCAGGACGGTATTGAGTACGCTGATCCGGACGAAATCCTTTCCCGGTCTGAAATGAGTTACCCGCTCGGATTCCGGCGCGTAATAGACGTGAACCGGAACGGGTAACGCCGGAATGCCTTTCCAGGCGGTGCGTACCAGCAGTTCCACCTCTGCCTCGTAGCGTGTGGAACAGGGGCGCATGTGTTTCATCGCAGCCAGGGGATACAGCCGGAAACCGTTCTGCGTATCCGGCAGTTTGCAGCCCGTATGGACGGTATACCAGAAGTTGGAAAACTGGTTGGCAAAGCTGTTTCCGGCCGGCATTCGGCCTTTCGTCATCCGCTGACCCGCCAGCAGACAGCCGGGATGAATTTCCGCCTCGCGGACGAAGGCTTCCAGATCGGCGGCATCATGCTGTCCGTCCGAATCCAGCGTAATGGCAGCTTCGTATCCCAGTTCCCTTGCCCGCTCGAAACCCCGCTTCAACGCATATCCCTTGCCTTTGTTCGGCGCGTAGGAAACGACGTCGATTTTTCCGGCAAGACGTTCCAGTTCCGATGCCGTACAGTCGGTTGCGCCGTCGTTGACGACAATCACGGAACGGGTATACTGAAGCGTTCGACGAAGCACCTCGGCCAGCGTCCCACCGTTGTTGTAGGTGGGGATAATGACACACAGCCGGAGCTGCTCCATCCGCGCCTGCAATGCCGGATGTTCTTCCCCGCCGTCCGGCTTCAGCAGCAGCGTCAATGAAGCAAACACCGCCGTTTCGTTTCTGATGGACAGCGGGACGGTTAAGCCTCCCTGTTCATCCGTCCGTCCGGCAAGCAGATGTACGAAAAGCTCCTGCCGCTCCAAAGGATCAATGATGCGGAGGAACTTGACGTTCCTGACGCCGCAGAGGAAAAAGGACTTTGCGTAGCAGACAGAGACAATTTCCTTGGCAAGCTGAACGATACAGACGCCCGGCGTGACCGGATGACCCGGGAAATGCGCCTGATAGATCGGATGCGAGGCGTTCAGCGACAGGCCGCATTTCCATCCGGTTTCCGTTTCTGTTTGCGATTTTATCGTATAAAAATGATCCTTTAACAGCATAATCAGAGGCCTGAGTAATGGTTATTCCTCCATTCGAACCAGGGAATAGGAAATGTGACGGACGAGGTTTTGCATCGTCAGCGTTTCGTCCGGCAAACGGGTGACGACTCTTTTCTTTCCAAATCTGACGACAAGTGCATCCTGTTCGCAGCAAACTTTCTTTTTCCGGAAAGAAGCTTTCAGATTATCGACCTCGAAAAGGCTGTACAGGTCGGAAGCGATGGTTTTGCGGATGTACCATTTGTCCATCAGTGAAACGACGTTTTGTAACTCGCATTTCCGCGACGTGACGATAAAATCGAAAGCCTTAGCGCCAAATTCGTTGACTAACGAACCGCGCCATTCATCGCCGACTTTTTTCAGCAGGCAAATGCCGGAAATCTGTTTGTCTTTTATCCTTATCGTCACCTGATAACTATTTTTCCGGTCTTCCGACCGCAAAGCTTCCGTCCATACACGGGCGTTTGCTTCCGGCAGGTTTGTCCTGCTTTGCTGCACGGTCGGTACAGTTGCGCAACTTGTAATCAAACAAAGCAGCAGGCCGCTAACGAGAAAATACTTCGTCATTGACAGGTGTGTTTATCCGGATGTTTTTCAAGTGAATCGACGTCTTGTCCCCGCTTTTTTCCACCAAATCTACCGTATGGATGCGATAGTCTGTTTGATTGACATACAGCCGGATGGAAGAGAAAAAGTCTTTTACTTCCTTTTTCAACGGAGTAAGCGTGATCATGTAATCTTCTTTCCCGACGCCAAACTCCGTAGAGAAATCGGGTGAATCAATCAACCCGTTCCCGCTGACTCCGCCAATCATCACCTTGCTGATTTCGCTGAACAGTTTACTGGACTTGACCGGCATTTTACTTGTGCTGCTGCCCGAATGGGTGATGACATTTTGGCCGTCCGTGGCAAAGACATACGTATAAGGTTTCAGGTATTCCCAGCGGATTTTATTCGCTTGCCTGTAATACATTTTCCCATCCGAAGTCACTTTTTCATCCATAAAGGAAAGTTCCTTCACTTGCGTAAAGTCGCAAGTCATTGTTTTCATCTCTCCGGAAGTCTGCTTGATGTGATCTATGATTTCCTTTACCTGCTTTTCCGTAGCCTTCTGGTAGGAAGGTTGTGCAGACATCGTTGCCGAACACAGCAGCCAGCCGCCGATCATATACATTAACTTGTTCATCATATAATACCATTTTTATTTGCGGCACAAAGTTATATGAATCCGGTCAGCCGGACAAACATTCTTAAACATTTATGTAAAGATTGCCACCCCCTGTCCGGCAAACAATCTTCGTTACGGGATTCCAAGCATTTCAGACTGAAACAGACGCAATCCCGACAAGATTCTCAATATTTCAGACTGAAAGAACCAGCGCAGCCAATCCTTTCCACAGGGCTGACGCATCTAATTTATTAGCAGTTTACAGAGATATTGGTTGTCCCAACCGGCTTTTAATCGTTTCCCCCTGACACCGACTTTGGTTGTTTTTTCGTTTTTAAGCAGATTCAACGCGATGCGGTTGAGAATGGAATAATTTTGTGCGGCATATCCGCTTCTTTTCCGACTGTTGTCTTCATGAAAGGCCACGTCAAGCACCCAGTGCAGCGAATTTTCTATCGACCAGTGAAAACGAACAGCATTGTTGATTAGTTTTGCATCCGCTTTAAGAGAGGTAATATACAGGCGGGTGTCTGTTTCTTCCTTACCACTGCATTTGAAGTAGCGTGTCGATTCCACTTTTACAAGACATTGCAACCCTTTCCACTCGCTAGCCTGTTCTATCAAAGAGAGGTCGTTGATGACTGAGCAGCGGCGCGTCTCCACCCGGCCGTGACCTGCATCCGTCTGCTCATCTGACGAAACAGGATGAAGGAAACGGAAAGAGTCTTCAACCCGTTCCGGCAGATGCCCCTGATTCCCTTTCAAGGCCAGAATATCATCCGCTTCTTTCTCTGTGATTTTTGAGGCAATCTCCTTTTGGCAACCCATAGCATCTATGTAACAATGCAACCTTTCAGCGCCAGTACTTCCAGCAGGCGGGGAATGGCCGTGATTTCATTACTCTTTTCTTCCACCTTTACCTGGCCAGGGGTCAGATGATTCTCTTGCGCCCAGGCGCTGACCGTATGCACAATGCTTTGGTTGCCCTGCTCCCTTGTGCCGCGCATGCTCTTGCCCTCTATGCCCACTACTTCCCCTGACGATAACCTGGCAACTGCCTGTGTCCACTCAACAAATCCCTTCTCCAGCCCGACCGGATCCAGAGCCGAAAATACACGGTTAAAGGTGTCATGAGAAGGTATCCCTCCCGGCAGGCGCAGAAATGTTTTCAACCATTCTTCTTTCGCCTTACCGAACTCTTCCATATCATACCAACTCTCTGCTCC
>JAITAY010000229.1 GCA_031283915.1 Tannerella sp. | reverse complement strand
GCATAAGCTTTAAGTTTAAGCCTTCGTTTAGTTCACCTCTCCGGTCTGTTAATTCCTTCCTCTCTTACAACGAGAGACTGAAAGTAACATTGCCTTTTTCCTTTTGCAAACTAAGGGTGTCTCCGTGTTGAAAAGGAGTATCCGGCGCTATTAACTGTAGCTTTCTTGGTAGAGAAAACGTTTGATACTTTGTTTCGGCGTTTTTTCGAAGACTTCGCGGCGGAGTTCAAAGTCGGCAATCTTGCTGTAACCGGGAAGTCGCTGGTTCAGTTGCTTCAACCCTTCCCGGATGAGGTTTGTCAAATCGTCGTCCGACAGTCCGTTCTCTTTCGCTTTTTCCAATTGAGGATAGATCAGGGCGTGTAAAAGGTCTTTGCGCGTCACAATCAGTGATTCGGATACATACGGCAATTCGTTTAGCAGACTTTCAATTTCTTCGGGATAAATGTTCTGTCCGTTCGAGCTAAGTATCATGGTTTTGCAGCGGCCGCGGATGCAGAGGAATCCGTCCCGGTCGAGCGTACCCAGATCGCCGGTACGCATCCAGCCGTCACCCAGCATGATTTCAGCCGTTGCTTCCGGATTCTTGTAGTAACCCAGCATGTTGTTCATCCCGCGCACAATGATTTCACCGGCAATGTTTTCCGGGTCGACCGAATCAATCTTTACTTCCATGCGGTCGACGATGCGTCCCACCGAACCTTGTTTGAACGTATCCCACTGTTCGTAGGCGACTAAGGGGCCGCATTCCGTCATTCCGTATCCGATCGTATACCGGAAACGGAGGGAACGCAGGAAGGTTTCAATTTCCTTGTTGATGGCCGCTCCCCCGATTACGATTTCAAAGCAGTTGCCTCCAAAAGCCTCATCCAGTTGTTTGCGGATTTTTCTGTTGATCATCTGCTTGAAAACGGGCAATCGATACAGTGTGCGGACGACCGGTTTCCGCAGTATCGGAAAGACGTTGTTCCGAATGATCTTCTCAATGATCAGCGGTACGGCGATAATCAGCGCCGGCCGGTGACGCTGCAAGCTTTCGATCACCGATTTGGGGTTGGGGATGCGCGGCAGGAAATGGATATGACATCCTTTGTTGATGCCGTTCAGGATTTCGAAGGCCAGGCCATACATGTGCGCCATGGGGAGCATGGAAACGAAATTGTCTCCGGCATGGACAAAGGGCAAACGGTCATACGCATATTGCGTATTGCTCCATAAACTCCGGTAGGGTAGCATCACGCCCTTGGAAAAGCCGGTCGTCCCCGAAGTGTAGTTCAGGATGGCCGGTTCCTCCGGCTGTTCGACGTGGTAGCGGATCTGTTCCGGTGTGAATGTTTCCGGGTATTTTTTTGAAAACAGGGCGTCCAACTGTCCGTACACTTGCTTGAAATCCGGTATCCGGCTCAGGAAAGGTTTTCCGTCTTCGATGGCCAGAAAGAGCCGGACGTCGGGCATGGCTTGTTCCTTCAAGGCTTCCCAGCTCTGGCTGGCGGCAATGAGTATCCGTGCTTCGGAGTGATTCACGATATGATGGATGTTTTCAGCTTTGAAATCGTGCAGTATCGGTACCGCTACGGCGCCATACGTCAGGATGCTGAAAAAGTTGACGACCCACCGCGAGGAATTGCGTCCGACTAATGCGATCCGGTCTCCTTTCCGGATACCGGCCTGCTCGAAAAGAAGGTGCATCTTCGCTATTTCCCGAGCGACATCCTTATAGTATAAAGTATGTTTCCTGTAATCCGTCAAAGCCGGCAACTCCCAATGGGCTTTGATACTGAGTTCGATAAGTTCTAAAAAACGATTGTTCATAAATTAAATATAATCTTGCCGCACAAATATAGACAATTCATTCGGAAAAACGCTGCAAATGTATCTATAATTGACTATTTTTGCAGCGCATTGCATCCGCCCTGTCGCTGGAGGACGGGAAAAAGGATGGCAGATTTATTCATTGTCACATGAAGTTATAAAACGTTCTATGCTGGAAAAAATGTATTATGGAAATTCGTTGGAGGATTGGGGCATTTCCCTGTTGATTATTGCCGGGGGACTTGTTGTGAACCAGTTCCTGCTGCTGATCAACCGGACGGTTGTCCGGCAAATCACGCAAAAGAGTAAGACCCGCTACGATGATATTTTCTTCGAGGCGCTGAAGAAACCGGTTTTGTTCGGAGTGATGCTGACGGCTATATGGGTGGCTTGCGAACGACTGGAGCATGGCGCAAAAGTGTATGACTTCCTGGTGCGTTCCTACCATATCCTGGTGGTACTGAATGTGACATGGTTCATTGCGCGTTTGGCCGTTGCCGTCGTCGAAGAAGCCTTTTTCCGTGAGAAGGAGCCGCAAAAAAAGGATGCACGCCTCAATCGGCATTTGTTTCCTCTTGCCAAACGCGGTCTGCTGGTGCTCGTCTGGCTGATTGGCGGTGTGACCGCCCTGGGTGAGGCGGGCGTCGAAGTCCGCTCGCTCTGGGGAACACTGGGTATCGGAGGGCTTGCCTTTGCGCTGGCCTCCCAGGATTCGGTCAAGAACATGCTGGGCGGCATTACGATATTCGTCGATCGGCCGTTTCGCATCGGCGACATTATCTGCTTCGACGCCACCGAGGGTACGGTGGAAGACATCGGTTTTCGGAGCACGCGCGTCCGGACGTATGACAAGCGTCTGGTCATCATCCCGAACTGCAAGCTGACGGACGTGTCGGTGACCAATATCACGTCGGAACCGGCACGCCGGGTCGTCGTCACGCTGGGACTGACCTACGACACACGTTATGAACAGATGGAACAGGCCCTTGCCCTGCTGAAGCATATCCCCCGGGCCATTCCCGAGGTGAGCAGCCGGGATCTGGTGGCTACCTTCTCGGACTACGGCGATTCGGCGCTGCTCATTACCTTTATTTATTTTATCCGTAAACCGGCCGATATTCGTGAAACGATTTCAAAGGTGAACTTCGAGATACTCCGTACATTCAACGAAGCGGGGCTGAACTTTGCCTTCCCGACGCAAACGGTTTATCTGGAAGGTAACAAAGCCTAACCCGACGCTGCCTGCTCAAAACCACGGAGGCACAGAGGACACGGAGTTTTTTTCCTTTGCTTCTTCCTAATACCGCTTACCTCGAAGCGGGGCTGAACAAAAGCCTGTTTTTCTTCCGGCAACCTTCTTTTTCTTTGAGAAATCTGTAAATCACCGAAAAGACATTGTTTCCGCTTACCCCAAAATATATACTGCACGTGGTATAGTTTTGTGCAAAAACAGATAGTTATACTGCACGCGGTATAGTTTTGTGCATTGCCCGTCAGTTCAAACTCAATGTCATCAAGTTAAGCGCTAAAAGGCTGTAGTAGAGCATCCCGATAGGGATGCATCGCTTGGTAGCATTTTTGCGACGTCTCTATCCGCATCCCGTTAGGGATGCATCCTTAACAGGATGCAATATAGGGTTATACCGGTTTATCTACCGAGCGATGCATCCCTGACGGGATGCCGGAA
>JAITAY010000228.1 GCA_031283915.1 Tannerella sp. | reverse complement strand
ATGCACAAAACTATGCCGTGTGCAGTATAGTAGCTGGTAGAATAGTAGCCGGTAGTTCTGTGATACGACGAAGCTGTCCGCTCAAATCCTCACGTTTACGCCTTTCCCTCCAACTGCCGCTTTTCTGCCAAAAGCCCTCTACTAACTACTTGCTACTAACTACCCCTTTATGCACAAAACTATTTCGCGCGCAGTGTAATATGTATACCCTGCGGGGCAAAGCCGCTGTTTGGGTATGACGGGCACCGAAATTCCAAACGCTGTACCTGAAACATGACTTTGCGTAACATGAGTGATGCAATGATTCAGTATGCCCCTTCCCGTGCGCAGCATAACCTTCTAACAAGATTTAACCAAATCTCCGACTACGTCGGTAGTTCTCCCAGAGGTTACGGCAAAACTACCGACTATGTCGGTAGTTCTCCCAGAGGTTACGGCGAAACTACCGACTATGTCGGCAGTTCTCCCAGAGGTTACGGCAAAACTACCGACTATGTCGGTAGTTCTCCCAGAGGTTACGGCAAAACTACCGACTACGTCGGAGATTTAGTTAAATCTTGTTAGAAGGTTATGCTGCGCACGGGAAGGGGCATACCGAATCACTGAATAAAGAGGTCGGCGGCCGTTAGGAGCTGTCCGCTCAAACCCTCACGCTTACGCCTTTCCCTCCAACTGCCGCTTGCCTGCCAACCGCCCTCTACTTACTACTAACTACTAACTACCCTTTATGCACAAAACTATACCGCGCGAAGGGTAAGCAAAAAAACATTTTCCGATGGGGGCTGAAAGAAAATTTTTTGTACGTTTGCGTGGATTAGATAAATGGAAGCTATGTTTAGACAAAGGTTACAACAGAAATTACAGCAGCGACTCTCCCCGCAGCAAATTCAATATGTTCGTCTGCTGGAACTTCCGGCCATGGAAATGGATGAGCGCGTCAAGCAGGAACTGGAAGAAAATCCGGCGCTGGAAGAGGGCCTTGACCTTTCCGGTGACGAAGAAGCGGATGAAAACACATTCGATGCGGAAGAATCGGAAATCACCGGTGACAACGACGCCGACCTCTCGCTGGGCGATTACCTGACCGAAGATGACATTCCCGAATACAAACTGGCTCAAATCAGCAACCAGGCCGAACGGAAGGAAGATATCCCTTTTTCCACAGGGCCCTCGCTGCATGAACATCTCGAAGAACAGCTGGGCTTGCGGGACTTGTCGGAAGTGGAACGGCGCATCGGCGAATACATCATCGGCAACATTGACGACGACGGTTATTTGCGGCGCGACACGGAGGCCATCACGGACGACCTTATCTTCCGAGCGGGGGAAGACGTGAGCGAAGCGGCTGTCGAGTCCGTTTTATCGGTCATACAGGATTTTGACCCGACCGGCATTGCTGCCCGCAATCTGCAGGAATGTCTCCTGCTGCAACTCCAACACAAGAGCCAAACGCCCGAAACGGAGTATGCCATTGAAATCCTCAAAAATCATTTCGACGCATTCGTCCGCAAACATTACGAAAAGATTCAAAAGATCATGAACCTCGACGAAGATGACCTCAAGCGCATTTTTCACGAGATCACGTCCCTGAATCCCAAGCCCGGCAACAGCTGGAGCAGCGGAACGGACATGCGGATGAACCAAATCATCCCGGACTTTATCGTCGAGGAGAACAACGGAGAACTGACGCTGAGCATGAACCGGAACAACGTGCCCGACCTGCACATCAGCCCCGAATATACCGCCATGTTCCAGGATTACGCGGGCAACAAGGCCAACCGGCGCGGCCAGATGAAGGAAGCCGTGCAGTTCGTCAAGCAGAAGCTGGACGCCGCACAGTGGTTTATCGATGCCCTGCGGCAACGCTACGAAACGCTGCAGCGCACGATGCAGACCATCGTCCTCCTGCAACGGGACTTCTTCCTTTCGGGTGACGAATCCAGGCTCCGGCCGATGATACTGAAAGATGTGGCCGAACGCTCCGGCTATGACATCTCAACCATTTCGCGCGTCAGCAACAGTAAATATGTACAGACGAATTTCGGCGTCTATCCGCTGAAATTCTTTTTCTCCGAATCCACCCAAAACGAAAGCGGCGAAGAAATTTCCACCCGTGAAGTCAGGCAGATCATGAAGGAAACCATCGACACGGAAGACAAACACAAACCCGTCACGGACGAAGAACTCACCGCGCGGCTGAAGGAAAAAGGATATCTCATCGCACGCCGTACCGTAGCCAAATATCGCGAACAAATGAACATTCCGGTTGCCCGGCTCAGAAAAGAATTATAACTTTGCACCCTAAACAATACAATATTAAACAAACAGTAACATGAACTTTCCAACCCATCTGAAGTATACCCGGGATCACGAATGGATCCGGACAGAAGGAGAAATCGCCTACGTCGGCATCACCGACTATGCACAGAGCGAACTGGGCGAAATCGTCTATGTAGACATCACAACCGAGGGCGAAAGGCTGAACAGGGAAGACGTCTTCGGCACCATCGAAGCCGTAAAAACGGTTTCCGACCTTTTCATGCCGGTATCGGGCGAGGTGCTTGCCTTTAACCGCGAACTGGAAGAAAAGCCGGAATCAGTCAACGCCAGTCCCTATGAAGACGGCTGGCTGATCCGGATAAAACCGGCTGACGTGTCCGAACTGGACACGCTGCTTTCCGCCGAAGCATATCAACAGTTCATCGGCTGACCCGCATGACGCCTTCCGTAAGCATCATCATGGGCAGTACATCCGATTTGCCGGTCATGGAAAAAGCCGCCCTGTTTCTGGACGAGATGGCCATCCCGTTTGAAATGAAAGCCCTGTCGGCACACCGCACCCCCGAAGAAGTCGAACAGTTTGCCAAAGGCGCCCGAGCACGCGGCGTCAAAGTCATTATTGCCGCCGCGGGCATGGCCGCACACCTGTGCGGCGTGATCGCCTCCATGACCACGCTACCCGTGATCGGCGTGCCGGTGAATGCCTCGCTGAACGGCATGGACGCCCTGCTGGCCATCGTACAGATGCCACCCGGGATTCCCGTAGCTACGGTAGGCATCAACGGCGCACTGAACGCCGCCATCCTGTCTGCCCAAATCCTCTCGCTCGGCGACGAGTCCCTCCGGCAACGGCTGACCGACCACAGAGAGTCTCTGAAGAAGAAAGTGATGGATGCCAACGACGCGCTGGCCGGCGTGACCTTCAAATACAAAACCAATTGATCCTCCGCTACCGGCGTCGTCCGTCGTCTGTCGTCCGGATCGGAAACACTCCGCTGGGCGGTGATTTCCCGCTTCGTATCCAGTCCATGGCCACCGTATCCACCATGGACACGGAAGCAGCCGTACAGCAAGCCGTCCGGATGATTGAAGCCGGCGCCGAATACGTCCGTTACACGGCGCAGGGCGAGCGCGAAGCCCGTCAGCTGGGCATCATCCGCCAGGCATTGCGTGCACAGGGCTACAACACGCCTTTGGTGGCGGACATCCATTTCAACCCGAAAGCGGCCAGCCTCGCCGCCGCAAACGTGGAAAAGGTGCGCATCAATCCCGGCAATTATGTTGACGGGGTGAAATCATTCAGGCAAACCGTTTACACCGAAGAAAGCTACACGGCTGAAATCCGGAAAATACGCGAGCAATTCGTTCCGTTTCTCGAACTGTGCAGAAAACACGGCACGGCTATCCGGCTTGGCGTCAATCACGGATCGCTCTCCGACCGCATCCTGAGCCGCTACGGCGATACGCCGGAAGGCATGGTCGCTTCATGCATGGAATATCTGCGCATTTGCAGGGAAGAACATTTCCCGGATGCCGTCATTTCCATCAAGGCCTCCAATACGGTTGTGATGGTGCAGACCGTGCGCCTGCTGGTACGTACGATGGAGGCGGAAGACATGCACTACCCGCTGCATCTGGGCGTGACGGAAGCCGGCGACCGGGAAGACGGCCGGATCAAAAGCGCCGCAGGAATCGGTTCGCTGCTGGCCGACGGCCTGGGCGATACCCTCCGCGTGTCGCTCAGCGAGCCGCCCGAAGCGGAAATCCCCGTCGCCCGCAAACTGGCAGACTACATCCGGCAACGTGAACACCACGCGCCTGTGGAGGCTCCGGATACCGCCCGGCACGGTTTTTCACGCGCCACACGCACAGCCGGACATATCGGCGGCACCTGTCCGCCGGTGGTTATCGCCGACCACAGCCAGGGCGCCTGCACGATTGACGACGCCAACCGCCCGGACTTCATCTACCTCGGAGCAAATCAACCGTCCGGTTCTTCCAAAACCGGCGGAGCAATCCCGCGGATTGTTGACGCCGACTGCTGGGAAAAGCAACCGGAGACCTATCCCTGTTTCCGTGCAAGCGATACGGACAGGCTGTCCCGGTGTACCGCTCCCCTGAAATTTGTCGAATGTACCGGCAGCGACCTGGACGGCGACCGAATCCGTCTGCTCCGGCAGGATCCCTCCGCAGTCATCGTATGGGACGGACGCCATCCGGATTACATCAACGAGGTGCGTGCACTGGTCTGCCGCCTGCGGCAGGCGCATTGTGACACGCCGCTGATTCTGCGCCGCCGTTACCGCGAACCGGACAGGGAAACACTTCAATTGCACGCAGCAGTCGATTTCGGCGCCCTGCTGCTCGACGGCATCGGCAACGGACTTATGCTTAGTCATGCCACCCTTGATTCCGGCCTGACGGACGGTTACCTGTTCAGCATCCTGCAAGCCGTCCGGTTGCGGATCAGCAAAACGGAATATATCTCCTGTCCCGGTTGCGGCCGGACACGCTATGATCTGCAAACGGTCGTTGCCCGTGTCAAGGCTGCTACTTCCCATCTGACAGGGTTGAAGATCGGCATTATGGGATGCATCGTCAATGGCCCCGGTGAAATGGCCGATGCCGATTATGGCTACGTTGGCGCCGGACGGGATTGCGTCAATCTGTACAGGGGCAGGGAATGTCGCCTCCGGAACATCCCCGAAGCAGAGGCCGTAGAGCAATTGGTACAGCTAATCAAGGATAGCGGCGACTGGAAATAAGACCTCTCCATTTCTGCCCGCGGGGCTGAACAAAAAGCCCTCCCACTCACTATGTCTTTCTTTCCCTTCAATACCTGCGGCATGTCTTTTCCCAATTATGTGATACTGATATATCTCTTATTCCGATAGCGCGAACCATCATTCATAAAATCCGCTTTATCATTGACGAATGACAGCCTTTATAACCCAATGCATGATCGCCGATAAATTGCCGGCCACACGTTTTGCACAAATAATTTTGCTTCCCGTATGTTTTCTTGCCATTTTTCTTTATTTTTGCCCCCCTTGACAATGAGGGCAATAAAGTGCTATCTTTATTCTCATGCAACAAAATATAACTCTTTTCCTCTTTGTCAATCTTTTATGGCAGCCTGTTTTTTAAATCACCACCATTAAATGGATATGAAACAATTGAATTTGATTTTTAAGTATTTGCCGACAGGGATACTGTTGGCGGGATGCCTGGGAGGCATAAGCCTTCAGGCTCAGGAAACGGCAGAAAACCTGCAATCGCTGGCGCAGCAATTCAATGCTCCGGGCGACGAATACCGTCCGTTTGTCTGGTGGCACTGGATGGGTAGCAATTTTTCCAAAGACGGGATCCGGAAGGATTTGGAAGCAATGAAAGAGGCCGGGATCGGTGGAGCCACGATTTTCAACCTGTCGTCGGCCGTGCAGGAATCACATGTGCCGACAGACAACAATCCGTGGCCCGAACAGACCTATCGCAGTCCGGCCTACTGGGACGCCCTGCGCTTTGCCGCCTCCGAAGCCAAACGGCTTGGATTGAAACTGGGACTCCACAATTCACCGGGCTATGCAACGAGCGGCGGACCCTGGATTACGGAAGAACAGGGAATGCAAACGCTCGTGTCGAGCAGGAAGAAAATCGCCGGAAATCAACGGGTCAGGCTACAACTGGAGACGCCCGAACTGCCGGTATACAAAGGCTGGGGAACGACCGGCAAACGGGCAACCTTCTACAGGGATGTGGCGGTCATGGCCGTTCCCGTGAAGGCGGATGCAAGCGTTGCGGACGTGCTGGATATCACACACCGGATGGAGACCGGAGGCTACCTGGACTGGCAGGCGCCGGAAGGCGAATGGACGGTTTACCGTATCGGACACGCCCCAACGATGTCCAATCCGCATCCCCTGCCCGACGAACTGATCGGAAAAACCCTCGAAGTGGACAAAATGAGCCGCGAAGCCAGCATCTACCACTGGCAGCAGATGCTCAATCCGCTGACTGAACATCTGAAAGAATACATCGGCGATTCGTTTACGTTTATTCATATCGACAGTTACGAAGCTGGCGACCAGGACTGGACACCGACGTTTCGCAGGGAATTTATCCGACTGAAAGGATACGATCCGCTTCCGTGGATGGCATTGCGGCTTGCTGTCGGGAAACGGGACGACCCGGATGTGTTTGCAGCCGATTACAGGGAGGTTGTCAACCGGCTTTTCATTGACAACGGCTGGGCGGTTGCCCGGGAGATGATTCACCGTGCGGGACTGCTGTTTTACTGGGAGCCATACAGCGGTCCGTTTGACCAGTACGAATCCGTGTCGCTGGCCGACGTTCCGATGGACGAGTTCTGGACCGGCGGGAGCGGTGCAGTCGGGAAGACGACGATCCGGGCGGCCGGGGATTATGGAAAACGGATGGTCGCGGCGGAGGCCTTTACCGGACGTCCCGAAAACAGCCATTATACGGAAGACCCGGCTTTCCTGAAACATTCGGCTGACGGCAGTTTCGTTTCCGGCGTGAACTGGCTCTTTCTGCATCATTGGGTGCATCAGCCCTTTGACGACCAATACCAACCCGGAATGGGCATGGGATGGTGGGGTACGCATTTCGGCAGACACCAGACCTGGATTCAACCGGGCAAAGCGTTTTTCCGCTACCTCGCGCGTTGCCAGATGCTCCTGCAGCAAGGTACCCATGTGGATTCGCAAACGGACTGGGTACACCGGAGAACGCCCGAAGCGGAAATATTCTTTGTGACCAACCCGGGTCTCGAGGCGAAGAAAACGTATGCCTTTCCCGTAAAAAAACGCACGCCTGAACGCTGGGACGCCTATAACGGTACCATTCGCCAAACGACGCGCTGGCATGAACACTCCGATTCGATATACATCGACCTGAATCTGTTGCCCGACGAATCCGTATTTGTGATTTTTCCCTGTCGGAAAGGCAATTATTCCCTGTTGCCCGAAATAGAGGTTTTAAGCGAAACCGTTGTTCCTTTAACCGGGGCCTGGAGCGTTTCGTTCGCTCCCAAACTGGCGCCGCCTTTCAGGCGAAACCTGGCATCCCCGGTCGATTTGAGCAAACAGAAGGAGGATGCTCTGAAATATTTTTCCGGAACGGCGAAGTATGAAAAAAGCGTGCGCATCACCTCCGCCGACCTTGACCAGGGTCTACGAATCGCTTTGGATTTGGGCGAACTGCACGACATTGCCGAGTTGGAAATCAACGGACAACATGTTGGCGTACTCTGGTCGCCGCCCTATAGGACGGATATTACGTCTTGCCTGAAAAAGGGTGACAATAAAATCGCTGTTTACGTAACAACCAACTGGGCAAACCGGCTGATTGGCGACGAACAGTATCCGCCGGACTTCGAGTGGGGAGCAGACCGCGGCGAGGAAATGGGAAGGGCGATGAAAGCCTATCCCGACTGGTTCATCCATCATCGGCCGCGACCTTCGCAGGGCAGGAAAACGTTTAACATCTGGTATTATTTCCGCAAAGATTCGCCCCTCCAGCCCGCAGGATTAATCGGACCGGTACGGATGATCCGGCAGACGGTGAAGTAGCGGATTCCGCAGGAAGCGACTCCCCGTTTTTAGGGTAGAAAAGACGGTCAGTCGGGAAAAAGAATGGATAACTGACGCTGATCCTGCAGCATCCTACGCTTCTTAGGCTCGGTCAGCGTTCGACGGACGTATTCGGGCGTAACTTCATTCACCGTATACGCGGCCAGTTCGCGACACGTGATGAAGTACTGCGCCTTTTTCATCACTACGCCGATTTTCTTCAACTGTGCAGACGTCAGCCGGCCGAAACGCCGCGCAGCGACGATCAGTTTCGCCGACTTCACCCCGATGCCCGGCACGCGCAGCAGCATGGCATATTCGGCCGTATGCACGTCTACCGGAAACTGTTCCGGATGACGCAACGCCCAGGCTAATTTCGGGTCTACCTCCAGGTCGAGGTTCGGATGGTATTCGTCCGTGATTTCTTCGGCGCGGAACTCATAAAAACGCATCAGCCAGTCGGCCTGATAGAGCCGGTTTTCACGCACCAGCGGCGCCTGTTTGATGGCAGGCAGACGGCTGTCGTAAGCGTTGACGGGAATGTAGCCGGAATAGTAGACTCGTTTCATGCTGGGACGCCGGTAGAGGGCGGAAGAGATGCGGAGAATGTCGCGATCGCTTTCGGGGGTGGCGCCGATAATCATCTGCGTGCTCTGTCCGGCGGGCACGAAACGGGGCGCGTGACGGAACTTGCGGCCGTCTTCGAGACTCTGCAACATGCCTTGCTGGATGTAGCGCATGGGGGTGAAAACGGTCTGGTAGTTTTTCTCCGGCGCCAGCCGTGTCAGGCTGGTTTCGCTGGGAATTTCGAGATTGACGCTCATGCGGTCGGCGTACAGACCGCCTTGGTTGACAAGCTCACGGCTGCAGCCGGGGATGCTCTTGAGGTGGATATAGCCGTTGAAGCGGTGTGTCACGCGCAGGTCTTTGGCCACGCGCACCATGCGTTCCATCGTGTAGTCGGGATTGCGTACCACGCCCGAACTGAGAAACAGCCCTTCGATATAGTTCCGTCGGTAAAATTCGATTGTCAGTTCGACCAGTTCGCTCACCGCAAACGTTGTCCGCCGGATGTCGTTCGTCCGCCGGTTGATGCAGTAGGCGCAATCATAGATACAATGATTGGTGAGCATGATTTTGAGCAGCGACACGCACCGCCCGTCTTCCGTGAAACTGTGGCAGATACCCATCCCCCCAACGGTATTCCCCAGTCCGCCGGGCTGATTCCGCCGGACGGTACCGCTGCTTGCACACGACACATCGTACTTTGCCGATTCCGCCAACACCTTGAGCTTGTCCAATATCGCTTCGCTGATCATAGCTGCAAAGGAATAGCTTTTTTCCGAAACGGAGAAACAAAAAAAGAAGGAAAATGCCAAGATGCAAAAAAAACAGGATGCTTCGAATAACGGATTCGATTATTGGATTTCGATAAAAACCAAAAGAAAAGGAACCCGCTCGGCAACCTTCAGTCCCGTATCTTACGAGAGGGTTGCATGGACACACCCCCCTCCGTTCCTGCCGGAATCCTCCGAGTCTTTGAATTATACTTTACGCGGTATGATTTTGTGCAGGCGCATATCTTCCCCGCAGGGGAATCCTGTCAATAGAAAAACGGGTATCTCTTTTCCCTGTTCCCCGTCAGGGGATTCATAAACAGAGGTGAATGCCCTGGCAATCCGGCAGGTTCCGGCATCCCGCCAGGGATGCATCGCCCGGTAGATAAACCGGTATAACCCTGTATTGCATCCTGTTAAGGATGCATCCCTAACGGGATGCGGATAGAGACGTTGCAAAAATGCTACCGGGCGATGCATCCCTGACGGGATGCTCTACTATAGCCTTTTAGCGCTTCACTTGATGACATTGAGTTTGAACTGACGGGCAAGAAGGCGTGTGGGCGGATGCCCTTTTCTATGCTGACGGGCAATGCATAAAACTGTACCGCGCGCAGTATAAAATAAAACGATTACCGATCTCTCGAAAAACGATTACTTATCTATTTTAAAACGATTACCATTCTTTTTGAAAAAGAACGGTAATCGTTTACCCAAAGGATCGTTATCGTTTCGGGAAAAGCCGGCGAGCGATTTTTATGTGGTAGAATTAAAGAAAGATACACGACCGTGCGTCGCTACGATGTGCATCCCGACCGTGCGTCATCACAAACGCAACCCGTGGTACCGCGTACCCTGAACGCCTTCCTGCAAGGCGACCGGGGTAAGATCTCCCTGCAAATAAAATACGGTATCAATAAAATACAGGATACCATTGCTTGTTAATACGTTTTCATCGTGCAGGTCTTCGAGAAAGATGCCGAGTTGTGGATTGAAATAATCGTTATTTCTGATTCTTTGAAATCCATTTGAGGTCATAAACTGCTCTCCACGTTTCAAATCCGTAGGTTCGGTGGCTTTTATAAAAGACTGCTCTACGACAGCATATACAGTGGTTTCATGCTCGAAGAACCCAAGCAGTTTATAGGCTGTATCGGGGAAGAAGTAATTATTCAGCAACAGACTGATAAAATAATCTGTCCAAGACAGGTAATAAATAGCGTCATTCAATTTGATGACCGATCTGCCGTCTTTCAAATATACTTTTTGCTCTGCCCCTTCCGAAACATACTTATCCAATTCTACATCTTTTGTCCAAAAACACCGGGAATTGATGTATGCTTTCAGTCTCTCCGTTTCTTCTTGCTTGAAACGCTTGTCTGTTTTATCCAGAGCGCTTGATTTCTGGCTTGCTCCAAGGTAACAGGCAACTGCCCGGATATTTGCTCCATACCTAACTTGGCTCTTTCCCGAAAGGATAGCTTGAACTTTCTCATTCGTCATTGTATTTAATCGTTTTTTCTCCGCAAAGATATTCTTTTTTGCCGTAAAGACGCACAGCCGTGCATTTCTACGATGTGCGTTCAGGCGCTCAGAAAGGAAAGTCTCCCCGGGACGATTCTTTATACCTTCCTACTTTGTTCCTGTTTCCAGATAGAAATCGCGCATCAGTTCCCGGTATGCAGTTGTGCGCTGACGTCGGACGTCCGTGAGGATCAGACGACCGGTTTCAATCGAAAGCCGTGCTTCGCGGGCAAGCTCGACCAGGAGTCGCTTGGGCGCAGCGCCTTCCACGGGGAGCACTTCCGTCCGCCGGATGCAGTGTAAACCGCAGGCATCCGTCCGGGCGCGTAATTCCTTCTCCTGTTGAAAGGGCAGAATCAGGGCCATGCGTCCGCCGGATGTCAGGAGCGACAGGCTGTCCTCGAGCAGGCCGGCGAGCGACAGATCGTCGTCGTGACGCGCCAGCCGGCGTTTTTCATCCGGGCATTTGAGCGAACGGGCAAAGTAAGGCGGATTGGAAACGATCAGGTCGTATGGCAGCGTCGCCGCACGGGCGAAACGGCTGAAGGAATCCCGATACAGACGGACTCGCGCGGCAAAAGGCGAGGCGGCAACATTCGCGGCTGCCTGACGGCAGGCTTCCGGGTCGATTTCGACGCCGTCGACCTGCATGGCTTCGCCGCGCTGGGCTATCATCAGCGCAATCAGCCCCGTTCCGGCGCCGACGTCCAGCGCCCTCCGGCAAGCGTTGACATCCACCCATGCACCCAGCAATACGCCATCGGTACCCACCTTCATGGCGCAACAGTCTTGTCGGATCGTGAACTGTTTGAATCGAAAATAAGAATTTGACATGCCTAATCACGTGTTTTAAACCGCAGGCAAAGGTATTTATTTGGCGCTATAGCGAATCGAAAAAAAGGGGATAAAAATGATGAATGATTAGGGGGTGATAACGGATTAGGTCATGCCCGGTTTCTATTCGTAGCTTTTGTTTATTCCCTTCATAATGCCATTTTCCTGCTATCTACTATATTGCGCGCGGTACAGTTGGGCAGGGAGCGTTCGGGTAGTGCCGGTACAGGTGGTGTTGGGATGCATCCTTCACAGGATGCAATACAGGGTTATACCGGTTTATCTACCGGGCGATGCCTCCCTGGCGGGATGCCGTAAACAAAATCTTAACTTGATGACATTGAGTTAAAACGGACGGCGATGTGGGGGGATTGGGCTAAAGCCCTGCGGAGGCGCTGTTGCGCTTTTTTTTTCTAACCTCTAACCACCTCTTTATGCATAAAACAATACTGAGTGCGGTATAGCAGAATGTCGGTAGCTCCGTGTAATCACTAATCATTAACCACTAATGACCGAGTTCAATCACTTCGAGGTCTTTGACTGTGGCGCCGTCGATGACGAAACGGACGAGCGTACGCACCTGATGAAAGCCGCTTTTGCCGGCTGCGCCGGGATTGATGTACAAACAGTGGAGACGCGGGTCGAACATCACTTTCAGGATGTGCGAATGGCCGGCGACGAAGATATCCGGCTTGGCATCGAACAGTTCGGCGCGGATGGACAGGTCATAACGTCCCGGATAACCGCCGATATGCGTCATCATCACTCGCCGGTCTTCCACCGTGAAATGCGCTGTTTTCGGATAGCGAAGCCGCAACGCCTGTCCGTCGATGTTCCCGTAGACAGCCCGCAAGGGCTTAAGTGCACTCAACCGGTCGGCAACCTGTTCCGAGCCAATATCACCCGCGTGCCAGATCTCGTCGCAGCCGCTGAAATATTCGCCGTATTTGTCGTCCCACCAAGCGTGTGTGTCCGAAAGAATGCCGATTTTTGTCATGCCGGTTTTTTTATTGCGCAAAAGTAACTACATTTACGCACTTTAGACCGGAATGTGATGGGAAAAACACCCTATACCTATTTCAAACGCGATGTGAGTTGGCTGTCATTCAACTATCGCGTGTTGCTGGAGGCGGCAGACAAGACGTTTCCACTCTATGAACGATTGCATTTTCTTTCCATCTATGCCTCCAATCTGGAGGAATTTTACGCGATACGGGTAGCCGAGCATCGCGGCGCGATCATGCGGGGAAACTATGCGGCAGAGAGCGTCGAAGCCATCGAAGCCACGCTCGAGGAGATTACGACGGAAGTCAACCGCCAGCAGCAGGCCTTTTACCGGCTCTTTCACGAAGACATACTGCCGGAACTGCGTCGACAGGGAATTTACCTCTATCAAGAAGCCCGGCCGAAACCGTTTCACGAGGAGTTTGTGCGGAATTATTTCGAGGAGGAGGTATTCCCATTCCTCTCGCCGGTGGCCATTGAGACCGGTATCCGTACATTCATCCGTGATCGCCGGCTCTACCTGGTGGTTCACATGCGGAAAAAAACGACCCGGGAATCGCATTACGCGCTGATCAAGATTCCGTATGCCAAAGTCCCCCGATTCGTGCCGCTGCCGACGCACGGGAATGTATATTATTACATGTTCATCGACGACATCATACGGGTCAATCTACCTTCCGTTTTTCCGGGATATGAAATTGCAGGATGCCACAGCATCAAGATTTCGCGCGATGCGGACATCTACCTGGAGGAGGAGACGCCGGAAAATATACTTCAGACGATTCGCCGGAAAGTGGAGAAACGAAAAATCGGAGCGCTGAGCCGTTTCATGTATGATAGTGCGATGCCGCCCGATTTGCTGGCCACGATCTGCCGGGCGTTCGGCATTGCGGAAGAAGACCTGGTGCTGGGCGGGCGTTACATGAACCTGCAGGACTTGAGCAAATTTCCCAACCCGAAAGGGAACCAGCTGACGCAAGCCGTTCCGCCGCCGATGCGCGTTCCCTGCCTGGACCGGATGGCGTCGGTTTTCCGGGCGGTGGAAAAGCGCGACGTCCTGCTGCATTTCCCTTACCAGTCGTTCGATTACCTGATCGGTTTCCTTAGAGAAGCGGCGTTTGACCCGGAAGTAGAAGAAATCAAGATTACGCAATACCGTGTGGCAGAAAATTCCGTCGTGATAAACACGCTGATCAAGGCCGCCGAAAACGGGAAACGGGTGACGGTCTTTGTCGAGCTGAAAGCCCGTTTCGACGAGGAAAACAACATCTCCACGGCTGCACAGATGGAGCAGGCGGGAATTAAAATCATATACAGCATCCCGGGACTGAAGGTTCATGCAAAGGTGGCGGTGATTCTCCGCAAGGCGGAACAGCCCGATTTTGCCTACCTGAGTACCGGCAATTTCAACGAACAGACAGCGAAAATCTATTCGGACATGGCGCTGTTGACGTGCAACAAAGCCATCACGGACGAAGTCCGGCAGGTATTTTCCGTACTGGAAAGCGAACCGGTAAAGCCGGATTTTCATCATTTACTGGTCGCCCGTTACAACATGGTGCCGGAACTGGCGCGGATGATTCGACGGGAAATCAGCCATGTAGAAGCCGGCCGAAGAGGGCGTATTATTCTAAAGATGAACGGGCTGCATGACGAAGGAATGATCGACGAACTCTACCGTGCCTCGGAAAGCGGCGTGGAGATTGACCTGATCGTGCGCGGCATCTGCTGTCTGATACCGAATCAGCCCTACAGCCGTCATATCCGCATCACCCGCATTGTGGATATGTATCTCGAACATGCACGCATCTGGTATTTCTACAACGACGGCGCGGAGGAGGTCTATCTTTCTTCGGCCGACTGGATGAACCGTAATCTGCGCCGTCGCATTGAAACGGCCTTCCCCATCCTTGTACCGGACATCAAGCAGGAGATTCTGGATATACTGCAAATCCAGCTGCATGACAACGTAAAAGCCTGCTTTATCGACGAACGGCTGCACAATGTCTTCAAACGCGATCTGGCAACCGGACAACCGCCCGTACGTGCCCAGGAAGCCATTTACGAATATATCCGGAAAAAAAGGATACCCGTCCTGGGCTGAACAAAAAGTTCAAATTATGCTTTTAACACTTTCTATTTGAAACGGTTCAAGCCATATAGTAACAAATCGTAAATGTAGAGGCAATATATATTATCCTGCGCGCAGTATAAAAAGCACTTCTGACTTTTTATTCAGTCCCAACCTTTGCATGACTGTGCACAAAGTGTCGGAAGCCATTCATCCGGCGAATTTGCATCCGCATGCGCCGGAATTATGACACTTTCCGGAAGAAACTCATTTATTTAGTTTCTACATTTTTCTTGTGCGTTTTCTCGACCAGAA
>JAITAY010000143.1 GCA_031283915.1 Tannerella sp. | reverse complement strand
AAACGCAGGTGAAAACCCTCTGACGAGGTTTGGTATAACGGAGAAAAGCCTTTTTCGATAGACAGGTATGCCCGGACGGGCCAAGCCGCCGTTAGGGAGATGGCGGGGCGACGAAATGCCAAACGCTGTACCTAAAACCTGACTTTGCGTAATATGAGGGTGATTTTATTTCCAGACAGCTCCTTAGCAAGCAGGCAAAACAAAACAGGGTAAAAGCATCTTCGTTTTATCGTTTCCGTAAAGAGCACGTAACCCCAGTCAGGAAACGGGTCTATCCAAAACTCAGGTACTTAAACCGGACTTCCTGGAATCAAACAGTAATTTTAAACAGTTTCTGAAAGTTTCTTATTATCTTTGCGAGTATTTTAGTAACTAAAAGACGATGAAAATTCAGGCAAGAAACTCAAACGAAGCCATCTGGAGGGATATTTATGCACATGCCAAACTCCCCGTACAACTGACGCCGCTTCAGGAATTATCGACCAATCTCTGGTGGGCTTGGAATCATGAAGTAACCGATCTTTTTGAAAGGATAGACTCCACACTTTGGGAAAAAACCGAAGAAAATCCGGTACTTTTTCTCCAGAAACTCACTCACAAGCAAATGAATGAACTGATGGCCGATCCGGAAATGATGGATCGTATCCATTCGGTATACAACCAGTTCACAACCTATATGCAGGCGCCTCCGGATCGGACGAAGCCGTCGATTGCCTATTTCAGCATGGAATACGGATTGACCCATGTGCTGAAAATCTATTCCGGCGGTCTGGGCATTCTGGCCGGCGATTACCTGAAAGAAGCCAGCGACAGTAACATTGACCTTGTCGCAGTCGGCTTTCTTTACCGCTACGGCTATTTTACGCAAACCCTGTCCATCGACGGCCAGCAGATTGCCAATTACGAGGCGCAGAATTTTGAACAGTTGCCCCTCACGCAGGTATTGGACGCGGCCGGTACGCCGCTGCAACTGGAGGTGCCCTATCCCGAACGCATTGTATATGCGCATGTCTGGAAAGTCAGCGTCGGACGCATCCCGCTTTACCTGATGGATACCGATATTCCGGAAAACAGCGAATGGGACCGCTTCATCACTCACCAGCTTTACGGCGGCGACTGGGAAAACCGTATGAAACAGGAATACCTGCTGGGCATCGGCGGGATTTTGCTGCTGAACAAACTGGGCATCCGGAAGCAGGTCTACCACTGCAACGAGGGACATGCCGCCCTGATCAACGTACAGCGGCTGGTGGACTACATCCAGCAGGAAAAACTGGATTTCAACGAAGCGCTGGAGATGGTTCGGGCATCGTCGCTTTATACCGTGCACACGCCCGTCACGGCCGGTCACGACTATTTTGACGAAGCCCTGTTCGGGAAATACATGAGCGCATTTCCCGCCAAACTGAGAATCAGCTGGGAGGATTTCATCGACATGGGACGCGAAAACCCGGGATCTTCGGAGAAGTTTTGCATGAGTACGTTCGCCCTGAACACCTGCCAGGAAGCCAACGGCGTAAGCTGGTTGCACGGTGTGGTTTCCCGTCAGATGTTTGCTCCGATCTGGAAAGGATATTTCCCGGAAGAACTCCACGTGGGTTACGTCACCAACGGGGTACACATGCCGACCTGGACGGCTTCCGAATGGAAAATATATTACGCCAAAATTTTCGACAGGAATTTCCTGAGCGACCAGTCCAACAAAGCCATCTGGGAAGCCATCCAGCTGGCGGCGGATTCGGAGATCTGGGAAATACGGAAAAAACTCAAGAACAAACTGATTGATTACATCAAGCTCGAATACCGGGACAACTGGCTGAAAAATCAGGGCGACCCGCTGAAAGTGGTTGCGCTGCTTGAAAAGATCAATCCCAACGCATTGATGATTGGCTTCGGACGCCGCTTCGCCACCTACAAGCGGGCGCATCTGCTGTTCACCGACCTGAACCGGCTGGCACAGATTGTCAACAACGAAAAGTGTCCGGTTCAGTTCGTCTTCACCGGGAAAGCCCACCCGGCCGACGGCGGTGGACAGGGGCTGATCCGCTACATCGTCGAGATTTCGCGCCGTCCGGAATTTCTCGGCAAAATTCTTTTCCTTGAGAACTACGACATGCGTCTGGCGCGCCGCCTGATTTCCGGAGTAGATGTCTGGCTGAATACGCCGACCCGTCCGCTGGAAGCTTCCGGTACCTCCGGCGAAAAGGCGGAAATGAACGGCGTGCTGAACTTTTCCGTGCTTGACGGATGGTGGTATGAAGGTTACAGACCCAACGCCGGGTGGGCGCTGACCGATAAACGCACCTACGAGAATCAGGAATATCAGGATCAACTGGACGCTGCAACCATCTACCACATGCTCGAAGACGAAGTCATTCCGCTCTACTTTTCGAAAAACAGCAAGGGGTATTCGCCCGAGTGGATTCAGTACATCAAAAATTCCATTTCACAGATCGCGCCGGACTACACCATGAAACGGATGCTGGACGACTACATCAGCCGTTTCTACAACAAACTGGCGACCCGTTCGGCCGCGCTGGCAGCGAACAGTTTCGCGCCGGCGAAGGAGATTGTCGAATGGAAGCGGGAAGTGGCTGCACACTGGGATTCCATTACCGTGGAATCTTTCCGTTACGACGATTCGATTGCCCACATTGTAGTCGGCGAAAACAATGTCTTCGATATTGTGATTGACCGCAAGGAACTGAAAAGCGAGCTGGGCATCGACCTTGTCTGTACGAAAGAGAATCCCGAAAACTATCGGATGGAATTTGTCTCCTCCACGCCCTTCACGCTGGTGAAGACGGAAGGTTCCAAACTCCACTTTGAATTGAAAGTAAAAGCTTCCGAATTTGGTCACCTGAAAGTAGGATTCCGCGTCTATCCGGCCAATGAGCGACTGCCTCACCGGATGGACTTCCCCTACGTGCGCTGGATTCAACCCGAATGAAGAAGTCCTTTCCCTTTATACAACGACTGATTTATTAATTTATAATATTACTGCTCATGAACAAATTATTTTTTGCTACCGTATGTCTGGTCTGCTTCACGGCCGTCCGGGCACAAACCGATTATCCCAAACCGGAACAAATGCGTCCGGGAATGTCCGAATTTTGGCTTCCGCAACCGGAAGTGATTACGCCGGGCGATATACAAACGCAGTCCGCACCGTCGGACGCCATCATCCTGTTCGACGGGAAAGACCTGTCGGCCTGGGAAAATGTCAAGGATCAAAAGGCGGCCGGATGGACGGTCAACAACGACGGCACGCTTACCGTCAACAAGGATGTCGACGACATTCGTACCCGGGAATTATTCGAAAACTTTCAACTGCACATCGAATGGCGCATACCGGTCGGCATCTCCGGTGAAAGCCAGGGACGCGGCAACAGCGGCGTACATTTGCAGGGCAAGTACGAATTGCAGATACTGGACAGCTACCAGAACGCCACGTATGCCAACGGCCAGGCGGGAAGCATCTACAAACAGTCGCCTCCGCTGGTCAACGCCATGCGAAAACCGGGCGAATGGAACGTCTACGACGTCATCTATTCTGCTCCCGTATTCAAGGATGACGGTACCTACCGGATTCCGCCCTATGTGACGGTGATTCACAACGGCGTCCTGGTGCAGAATCATTTCGCCATCCTTGGAACGACCCAGTACATCGGTTTCCCGCAAGTGGTGAAACACGGCGCCGGTCCGATTGTCCTGCAAAGCCATGGCGACCCCAGCAAACCCGTCAGCTTCCGAAACATCTGGATCAGGAAACTGTAAGGGAAAAGTTTGTACCGCCGGACAAAGGAAAACAAGACAGAGGGGCTTATTCCGTATTGCGGGGACAATGTTTTTGTCCCCGCAATTTTGTTTGTGATTCGTCGGTTATCAAACACAAAGACACAAAAAATGCAGAGATGCGAGAATGAATCCGCATACCAATGAGCCTGTTCATTTTCATATTGATTGGGAATGCAAAATAAGCTTCAAATAATTGACGGAGCTAAGGAGGAACGAAATATCGGCAGGATGCTCGGCAATAAAAGGGTTATCCCTTTTGTCCAAAAAGAATAACCTCCCCGATTGAAAGGGTTAACCTTTTTGGAAGACTTAAGACAGGACTTGGAAAACTCAAGACAGGACTTGAAAGATCAGAGTTCCTGACCCGTGGGAAACCGAATGGCACACTGGAGTAAGACCTCGAAGAGGTCGCATATTTATAGCAAATGGCATATTTTAGAGCGTATTCGACCCCGAAGGGGTCGAATAAACCCCTATTTTTCATTTCTATAAATAGGCGATACCTT
>JAITAY010000106.1 GCA_031283915.1 Tannerella sp. | reverse complement strand
CCAAAGCGTTAAAATTCATGGTGAAAATATTCCGAAACAGGCGAAGTTTGTGTTGTCGGATACGACTGTTCAGGGCAATTTTACGACCTTCCCGACCGATGCAAAACTGTGTAAAAAAGTGATAGACAAGTACTATGATATTGTTGAAAAAGAGGGGATTGTATAGCGCTGCGAGTACAAAAAAGAGAGCAAACAGTTGGTTCGGGACACCTTCAACGGCAAGCATTCGAAGCGTGCAGGGGCGGCAAAAAAAGCAAAGAAACGGTTAAAAACCATTGCCAACGCGATGCTGCGTGAACTTGACCGAAAAATGACGGAAGAACAAAAGTCGATTTACAAAGAAAAGATGTCACTTTACCGGCGAGGGGTCAATCAGCAAAAGAACGACAAGAACAAAGTTTACAGTTTACATAAACCTCATACACAGTGTATAGCGAAAGGGAAGCCGCACAAACCATACGAATTTGGGAACAAAGCAGGGTTGATCACATCGGGCAAAAAAGGGGAAAAAATCATTTTGGCGATACAGGGATTTTTGAGCCATCCGTTTGACGGTCACACGATAGAACCGCTTCTTAATCAGATGAAAAACAACGATATATGCCTTCCGAAGGAACTTGTATATGACCGGGGGGCAAAGGAAAATCAGAGATAGCGGGCGTAAAAATCATTATCCCGTCTCCAGTCAAAAAGAGCGAGACAAAATACCGGAAAGCGAAAAAGCGCAAACAATGTCGGGCAAGAGCCGCAATAGAACCGATAATCAGCCACTTAAAATATGATTATCGGATGCTTGAGAATGATCTGAACGGGAAAAAAGGCGTCCGAATCAACGCCTTGATGGCAGGCGCTGCGTGGAATTTCAAGAAAATGATAGAAAAACTGAAAGAGAAAATTCTTTGGCTCTTTTTTCAACTCTTTTTTCGGAAAAAACTACAACCCTTGAGTTTGAAAACCGGGGGTTAATAAGGATTGACTATGTGAGGCTGTGAGTCGAAAAAGAAAATATCGCTACAAAGTCAATAAGAACATCTCCTAGGCCTGTCTAAAGGACAGGGTCGTTTGTCTGTTTATATGCCGGGAAAGTCATCGTATCCTGCGAGAATTAGAGATACTTTTTGGCAGATATTTGGAACCGGTAAGAGATAATCGGAAGTTATCCGAGAATAAAAAAACGAAGGCCCAACTGTAAATATTATACTCTAACCAATTATAAACGTGCACTATGATGCTTAATTTGATGACATTGAGTTTTAACTGACGGAAAAAAGGCGGGAAATAAGGCGCGCGGACTGATTCCCTTTTCTATGGATATGAATGCCCTAACGGGGAACAGGGAAAGCGGAGCGACCGCTGTTTCTATGGATATGAATACATACAGCCCCCATGCCTGCTTTCATGGCACAAAACGATACCGCGTGCAGTATAAATGACCGACCCTACACTCTTTTTTCGGGAAAGGCACCTCAAAGAAAGATTTGGATATTCGAAATAAGACGGATGCGGAAAGACAAAACGAAACGACAACTTTTTGAACTGTAAGATTGTTTATGATAGAGACTTGTATGAATCAAGTGATGGAAGCGCAGGAACGTTTATTTAACATGATCAAGTCACACATACCGGAACAATCTCGTTTGGTAGATGTGATTGGAGAATCGCTGCAAGTGGGTGCAGACTCGGCTTACCGGCGAATTCGGGGGGAGAAGGAATTGTCGTTTTCGGAATTGCGGAATTTATGCCATACCTTCCATCTGTCAATGGATGAACTGCTGAACTACGACTCGGAACAGGGCGCCCTGTTCCGCTATACGTCGATTAAGGCAGAGCAGCCGAATTATGTCCGTTACATCAAACAACTGTTGGAAACCTTTAAGGCGCCGGTCGCCGTCGACGACAGGGAATTGTTTTTCACGGCGCAGGATATTCCCTTCTATCATTTCCTGAATCAGGAGCAGTTATTGCTTTTCAAGTTATACGTATGCTATGACAGTTCTACGCCGGAGCGAATTTCTTTCCGCGAATTTTACGACCGGATGGACCTGGATGTCTGCTTGCCGCTTCACGAGCAGTTGCTTCGGGAATACCAGCAGATTCCGTCAAAGGAGATATGGACGGAGCAGACGGTGAACACGATATTGCACTTGCTGGATTTTTACATGGAAATCGGGGCGTTTGACAGTAAGACGATACTCCTCTTGCTCCGCCAATTACTCGAATTGCTGGACAGAATAAGTCATTCGGCGGAAATCGGTTACAAGGACGCCGAGAGGCACACGCCTTTTTCACTGTACATCTGTTCGATCGATCCGGGGAGCAGTATGGTGCTGGCACGTCACGGCAGCGAATGGATGTGCACAGTCAAACTGTATACGGCGAACTGTGTCACCACCAATAACATTGCCTTGTGTAACGAGACGCGGAAATGGATCAACAATTTGATTATGAAATCGAGTCTGATCAGTGGCGGGACATCGGAACGGGAACGGTTTCGTTTTTTCCAGACCTCGAAAGACAAAGTAGAGGCGTTGATTCGCAAGGCGGAACAAATCAAATTTTCCTGATTGAAAGCGATTGTCTTTTCCGCAAGCCGGGATGCCGTGCCCCCGTATTTTGTAAAGAATCGGGATGTCCGCTTTCTTTTTTTTGCGAAAATCCGTAATGAATCCCGTATCACTCCACGAATGGGATTTTTTCTTGTGCTCGTTACAAGGTTGCAGGCCGTTTTTTCCGGAAAACGTCAAAACCGCCGGAAGTCACGCGGAAATCCGTTTTACGACCCCAGAGGCAGAGCATACCTTTATCCCGCTATATGAAGACGATGCAAACAGATACGAAGACTTGCCGAAATTGCGGCATGTCGCTGACGGCTCCCGAAATGTTCGGGAGTGACCGGGACGGGAACCCTCAGGCGGATTACTGCTGTTATTGTCTGCGGGACGGGAGTTTTACCCAGGATATGAGCATGGCGGAAAAGATGGAACATTTCATTCGTTTTCTTGACACAATGGAAAAGGAGGAGGGCTGTGCGCTTATGAAAAACGAACTTGCTCTCCGGATGCGGGTTCGGCTTCCCGTGTTGAGGCGTTGGCAATCGCACGAAATCACTCACCGGAAATATTTCAAGGCCATGAATACCGCCGTCAAATTCATCAATGAACACTTGCACGAGACGATGAACCTGCACAGGCTGGCGGAAACCGTTCATATTTCGGGGTTCCACTTTCACCGGATTTTCAAGGCGATGCTGGGAGAATGTCCGGGTCGGTATATTCAGCGGTTGCGCATGGAAAAGGCTGCGTTCAAGTTGACGGCCACGAACCGGACGCTGATGGAAATTGCGGAACAGACGGGGTATCAAAGTCCTCAGTCACTGTCGAAGGCTTTCCGTAAATACTATGGTATCGTACCTTCGGAATTTCGCAGGCTCCCGCAGGATGCAGGCGTTCACGTCGGACGAACGGAAAGAATGTTTGTTACACCCGACATCAGGGAAGTCGAGCCGAAAACGGTGATTTCTACCTGTGTGACTGATCCGTTCAGGAGTCCGGACGCCTGTCGCGACGCCTGGCAAAAACTCGTCCGGTTCATGCAAGTGGATGACACTCCCGATGCAACGTACGAGTATATCTGCCTGACGCAGCATCTTTCGACGGTCACGAAGTCGGAACACTGTGGCCTGCATGTCGGCATTGTCTGCACCGGGAACAGGGAGTCTTGCGGGGTTTTTGAGCGCCGTACCATTGCTGGAGGACTGTATGCCGTTTTTCCTTTCAGGGGCACATGTGAAAACATGGAGATGCTCTACTGTTACATCTACCGGAACTGGCTTCCCAACCATCCTTATGAATTGCGGGAAGTGGCTTCCTTCGAGAAATTTCTTCATACGCCCGTCGGAATGAATGCTGACGAATTCGTAGCAGAAGTGTATATTCCCATCGTTCTTTCTGAATTGAAAATGGAGAGTTGAGCATGGAGAATTAGGAGCTGTCTGTAAATAAACCATCCCAATTGACGGGAGATGTTTTTTGCCATCCAACGACTGAAAATGCGCGCATACCGGGGTATGTAAGCATTTTCAGGAGGAAGTACGGTGAAAAACAGACCCGTAAATGGGTGGTTTATTTTCAGACAGCTCCTAAGGAAGTAAGCCGTTCTTTCTTGGGTCATTTGTATATTCACATGGTCTTTCAGGAAGCTGGAGACCATCCACGCCGGAAAAGGATGCCGCATTCGCGACTACATTTCTGCCTTTTCCTGCGTGAGCGCCAACTGAATGACTTCCGCGATATTTTCTACGTAATGAAACGTCAGCTTTTCCAGATAGGCCATCTTGATTTCGCTGATGTCTTTCCGGTTGGCCTGTGAAAGGATGATTTCCTTGATGCCGGCACGTTTGGCCGCAAGGATTTTTTCCTTGATACCGCCCACCGGCAGCACTTTCCCGCGCAGTGTGATTTCGCCGGTCATCGCCAAGTGGGGCTTTACTTTTCGCTGCGTATAGATCGAAACCAGCGAAGTGACCATCGTAATCCCTGCGCTGGGGCCGTCTTTGGGAATCGCGCCCTCCGGTACGTGGATGTGTACGTTCCACTTCTCAAACAAGTCTTCCGCAATCTGGAACTGCTCTGCGTGAGCATGGACGTATTCCAGCGCCAGCACAGCCGACTCCTTCATCACCTCGCCCAGGTTGCCGGTGATGGTCAGTTTGGCGCCTTGACCCTTGCTCAGACTGGATTCTACAAAAAGAATCTCGCCCCCCACGGCCGTCCAGGCCAAACCGGTGACGACGCCTGCATACCGGTTCCCCTGGTATTTGTCGCGCGTATATTCTTCCATGCCGAGGTATTCCTGCAGATTTTCCGGACGAACCGTTTCGGGAAACGGCTCGTCCGAAGCCAGCTTCCGGGCAATCCGGCGCATCACCTTGGCAATCTTCTTGTCCAGTTCGCGTACACCGCTTTCGCGTGTATACGATTCGACGATCTGGTGCACCGTCGCACGCTGGAACTTCACTCTGTTTTTCGGAATGCCGTGTAACTCCATTTGTTTTGGAATCAAATGCTTCATGGCGATCTCCGTTTTTTCTTCCACAATATATCCGCTCACTTCAATCAGTTCCATCCGGTCCAGCAACGGCTGTGAAATCGTGGTCAGGCTGTTGGCCGTGGCAATAAACATGACCTTGCTCAAGTCGAAATCCATATCCAGATAGTTGTCATGAAACGTACTGTTCTGTTCGGGATCCAGTACCTCCAGCAAGGCCGAAGCCGGGTCGCCCCGGAAGTCATTCCCGACTTTGTCGATCTCGTCCAGAATAAATACCGGATTGGAAGTACCCGCCTTTTGCAGGTTTTGGATGATTCGTCCGGCCATGGCGCCGATATAAGTGCGCCGGTGGCCGCGTATTTCCGCTTCGTCGTGCAGTCCGCCCAGTGAGACACGCACATATTTGCGATTCAAGGCTTCGGCAACGGATTTCCCCAGCGAAGTCTTCCCTACGCCCGGAGGGCCGTAGAGGCAGATAATGGGCGAGCGCAAATCCTTTTTCAGTTTCAGTACGGCCAGGTGTTCGATGATCCGGTCTTTCACCTTTTCCATGCCGTAATGGTCGCGATCCAGAATCCGTTGCGCCCGTTTCAGGTTAAAATTGTCCTTGCTGTATTCGTTCCACGGGAGCGAAACAATTGTCTGGACATACTGCGACTGTATGGCGTAATCGGGCGACTGGGGATGAATACGCTCCAGCTTGCTTACTTCCCTTTCAAAGGCTTCCGTTACCGCCTCCGACCATTTTTTTTGTTTCGCTTTCTCGCGCAATTTCCTTATTTCGATGTCATTGATATTGCCGCCCAGTTCCTCCTGAATATTCTTGATCTGCTGCTGGAGGAAATATTCCTTTTGCTGTTTGTTGATGTCTTCATGTGTCTTCATCTGGATCGACGCCTTGAGTTCCATCAACTGGTATTCGCGGTTCAGGATAAACATCAGATGATAGGCTCGGTCTTTCAAGTCATCGATAGCCAGCAGTTCCTGTTTTTCGGCCGGCTGGGTCAGGAGGTTGCAGCAGGAGAAATTGATCAGGAAAAGCGCATTCTGGTTGTTGCGGATGGAAAAGATCAAATCCCTGGGCGGTTCACCGGCCGAAGTCAGTATCTTAACCGTCAAATCCTTGATGGCAGAGACTAATGCCTCAAATTCACGGTCGTTCTTGCGGGGGAATTTGTTTTCAACAATAGAGATACGGCCTTTCAAAAACGGTTCGGTATCGGTCAGTTCGTGCAGTTGAAACCGTTTGCGTCCCTGGATGATGGCCGTCGTTGTTTCGTCCGGCATCTCCAGTACGCGAAGCACTTCCGCCACCACACCGATAGGATACAAGTCGTCGAAGCGAGGATCGTCCACCTTCGTATCTTTTTGACACGTAACGCCGATCATGAGCTTTTTATCCGCTGCTTTCTGAATCAACTGCATCGATTTGGCACGCCCGACCACAACCGGCACAGCTACTCCCGGAAACAACACCAGATTGCGCAACGGAAGAATCACGAGCGAATCGCCTACTTCGTCCATTCCCTCCGAGAAGTCCTCATCCCGATCGCAGTCCACCAGAATCGGCATCACGATTCCGACCGCATCATCTTCTTCTTCCTTGAAAGAGTGCATTGAATATAAAATGTTTTCGTTTTTTTTTGCCATACATTGAGTTCAAAATGGGGTGTAAAGATACGACTTTTTATCCACGAACCGCATGGGGAGCAATTCAAATTGTTGCGATAGGGAAGAGTGGCTAATGATTAGGAGTAAACAGGTAGTTATACTGCGCGCGGGATAATTTTGTGCATAAAGGGGTAGTTAGTAGCTAGTAGTTAGTAGTAAGTAGAGGGCGGTTGGCAGAAAAGCGGCCGTTAGAGGGAAAGGCGTAAAAGTGAAGGTTTGAGCGGACAGCTTCGTCCTGTCACGACGCTACCGACCGCTATTCTACTATCCACTAATCATTAACCATTCTATTAGAATAGGGAGACGTTCCCTATTAGAATAGGGAAACATTCCCTATCGGGATGCTCTACTACCGCCTTTTAGCGCTTAACTTGATGACATTTAGTTTTAACTGACGGCCATGTGGGAGAATGGGGCTAAAGCCCTGCGGAGGCATTGTAGAGACGCAAAATCTTGCGTCTCTACGTCGTCCCCCCGTCCCTCTTGTCCCCCTCGTCCCTTTTGTCTCCTAAAACATCAAATAATGATAAATAATGGATCCGCCATCGGGAGCATGGGCTAAAATCCTGCGTTTTGGATAAGCCAACCTTATTACTTTATTCCGATGAAACACGTTCGTCCCGGCGTCAAATCCGCCCGACCAGCCCCGAAAAGAGCCATGTCAGGGTGTCCGCAGCTTTGCGGGCGGCAAGGATCACGTCGGCTCCGTCGTTGACAAAGTCGTCTGCGAAATGATAACCTTCATTCGTAATCACCGACATGCCGAAGACGCGCAATCCGGCATGGCGTGCTACGATGACTTCCGGCACCGTACTCATTCCGATGGCGTCGCCCCCTGCCTTGCCGTAAAAGGCGTATTCGGCCGGCGTCTCGAACGACGGGCCGGTCAACCCGACATACACGCCCGTCTTCAGGGAAATGCCCTGAGAGGCGGCGAGTTCTCCGACGATACGGATAAATTCGCGGTCGTAGGCGCGCGTCATGTCGGGGAAGCGTGTCCCGAAAGCGTCGTCGTTCGGGCCGATCAAGGGATTGGGCATCATGTTGATATGGTCCCGAATCATCATCAGGTCGCCCACCTTGAACGTCGGGTTGATGCCACCGGCAGCGTTCGACAGGAGCAGGTTCTTCACGCCAAGACATTTCATTACCCGCACCGGATACGTCACCTGCTGCATGGTGTACCCTTCGTAATAATGGAAACGTCCTTGCATCGCCCAAACAAATTTTCCGCCTAATGCGCCGCAAATCAAGTTTCCCTTATGACCGGTCGCCGTCGCATGGACAAAATGCGGAATTTCGCCGTACGGAATGCTTACGACGCGCTCCAGCTTGTCGGCCAGCGTTCCCAGGCCGCTGCCGAGTATGATTGCCGTTTCCGGCCGCTCCCGTACGCGAGAGGACAGATATTCTACGGTTTCCTGAAAGATATTCATTGCTAATATGACCGTTTGTTTATCGCGCAAAGATACGATTTTCCGCTATATGCACATCCGGCCCGGATACGGTCAGTACTATCTTGGCGCCCGGATGTAGAGATAGACCGTGATGACGGCATAAATCAAATTGGGTATCCAGACGGCAAGCATGGGCGGAACAAAGCCGCTGATGGCAAACGTGGAAGATATTTTTGAAAAGAGGATGTACGAAAAACTCAGTCCGATGCCGATACCGATATTCAAACCCATGCCGCCTTTGATCTTGCGTGACGAAAGGGAGACGCCAATCATGGTCAGGATGAAAAAGGACATGACCGTCGCGTAACGCTGGTAGTATTCGATTTCAAAGAGCTGGATGTTACCGATTCCGCGTTCTTTTTGACGGCGGATGTGTTTGGCTAACTGGGGAGAGGTCATGGTTTCGCTGTCGTTTTCGGAAATCAGGAAGTCGGAAGGCATGAAAGTGAGCGTTGTATCCTTGCGCGTGCCGGTGGTGATGCGTTCGTGCATCCCGTCGAAGTCGCGGATCATGTAATCTATGATGGTCCACTGATAGAGCGAATCGTATTTGATGGATTCGGCTGTCAGGCGGGATACCAGTACTTTATTTTCGAAGTGGTCGAGCGAAAAGCGGTAGCCCATGTAAGAGTCGGCACGGTAATTGTCGAAATAGGCAAAAATACCCGGTTTCACTTCCAGCTGGATGTTGCGGGCATATTCCACCTTTCTGTTTTTGAAGTAAGTGTTCTGGAACTCGATGCGCGTTTCATTGGCCGGTGGGATGATGTAGGCGTTCAGGGCATAACTGACGAGCGCGATGATTGCCGCAGAGACCAGGTAGGGGCGCAACAGGCGGTTGAAACTGACGCCGCTGGAAAGCAGTGCAATAATCTCGGACTTGTCGGCCAGTTTGGACGTAAAGAAGATAACGGAAATAAAGGTGAACAGCGGGCTGAAAATACCGATGAAATAAGGAATGAAGTTGAGGTAATAGTCTGCGACGATGGCATGCATCGACACTTCCGGTTTCAGGAAATAGTCGAGCCGTTCATTGACGTCGAATACGACTGTGATGGCAATGATCAGGAGGATGGAGAATACGTAAGTTCCGAGGAACTGTCCGATGATGTAGCGGTCGATGCGCCGGAGTTTCCAACTGTTTCGTTTCATACGCGCTGAGATAGCCGGTTGAGCATTCCGTTTTTCCATCCGGTGAAATCGCCGGCGGCAATATGGGCGCGTGCCTCTCCGAGCAGCCACTGATAGAATGCAAGGTTGTGGATGGAGGCGATTTGCAGTCCCAAAATTTCATTGCATCTGATCAGGTGATGCAGGTAAGCGCGGCTGTAGGCCGTATCCACGAACGAATGTCCGTCCGGGTCAACCGGCGAAAAGTCCTCCGCCCATTTGCAGTTCCGCATGTTCACCGTGCCCAGGCGGGTGAACAGCTGTCCGTTACGCCCGTTGCGCGTGGGCATGATGCAGTCGAACATGTCTACCCCGCGGGCGACGGACTCAAGCAGGTTGGCCGGCGTACCCACACCCATCAGGTAACGCGGCTTGTCCTTCGGCAGAATCCCGTTAACGATTTCGATCATTTCATACATCGTTTCCGTCGGTTCGCCGACCGCCAGGCCACCGATCGCATTTCCGCCGGCCTCCTTGGCCGCCACGTATTCAGCCGATCGCGTCCGCAAATCCGGGTAGACGCATCCCTGCACAATCGGAAAAAGCGACTGTTCGTAGCCGTACCGGGGCGCCGTTTCGTCAAACCGGCGGATGCAGCGATCCAGCCACTGTTCGGTCAGTTGCAGCGATCTCTTCGCATATGCCTTATCCGCGTCGCCCGGACAGCATTCGTCGAAGGCCATGAGGATGTCGGCGCCGATACTGCGCTGGATGTCTATCACCTTTTCGGGTGAGAAAAAATGCTTGCTACCGTCGATGTGCGAACGAAATTCCGCCCCCGCCTCGCTTAATTTCCGGTTTTCGGCCAGCGAAAACACCTGAAAACCGCCGCTGTCGGTCAGCATCGGCCCCTGCCAGCCGGAGAAGCTGTGCAGTCCGCCGGCCTTTTCCAGGATTTCCAGTCCGGGACGGAGATAGAGATGATACGTGTTACCGAGTATGATTTGTGCACGGACATCGTCTGTCAGTTCGCGCCGGTGGACGGCTTTCACCGTGCCCTGCGTACCGACGGGCATGAAGACCGGTGTCTCGACGGCGCCGTGTCCGGTCGTAATCCGTCCCGCCCGCGCCTGAGAATGGATATCCGTATGTAAGATCTCGAATGTCACCTTGCAAAGTTTGCCGCAAAGGTAATACAGGAATATGAAACAGACAAGCTGAACGGCGAACGGCTACAGCACGTCCTGTGCATTCCGAATGGTTGTCCGTCCGATGATCCGGTCGTAGCGCCCCCCCATCGGACGGTAATAGACCGTAATCGCATATTCGTTTTCCGTCTGGTAGTGGCTCCCTTCCGTACGCAGCAGTTCCCCCCCGGCAGCGCCGCGTGCAAGAAAAACGTACTGATAGTTGTAATATCCCTGTTTCAACAGTATCGCCTTCTCATAAAGGCCGGTCTCGGCGTTATACTCCATCCGGCTGTTTCCGTCCGTCCGGTTCTGGAGAAAATCGCCGAGCAGGTACAGGTCTCCATCCGGAAACGGTTCGGACTCATACGTGAAATGAACAATGTAATAATCCGCTTCGACATCCGGATGCTGACAGCTGCTGCACCGGACGAAGAAGCGTCCGTTCTGATCCTGGTCATACCGGTAAGTCTGACCGGCGCGGCTCCGGTCGATCGCTACATCGGCATGATAATAAGGGTTGAAATACTGGATACGTTCGATGTTCAGTCCGTTGTAGCGGTGGGTCAGGAACTCGATCCGGCGGTATTCGTTACCGGCTTCAAAAATCAGGTCGGGAAGATGTTCGTATGTCAGCAGACGACCGGAGATGGAAGAGGGTTGCAGATTGACGGCTTCATGATCCGTCCGGCTGTTCCGGTTCACCCGTATTTTCAAGTCTGTCTGGGGATAGGCCACCGGAAGGTTTTTGGTATCTATCCGGAAACTTACCTGCTGATACGTTTTGTTAAAGCCAATATCCGTATTACCGGTCAGGGCGGCCTGTACGTCAACCAGAGACTCGCAAACCGAAAAGCGTGCGGAGAAAGCAATTTCATCCGGGCTATCTTCTTTATATACGAGGATCGCATAATTCCCCGACACCTTGAAGCGGACGTAATCATTGGGCAGGAAAAGCCGGAAATGCGTATAGTGTACCGTCGTGTTGAAAGCCTGCGCGAAGTCGTCAATCGTCATTCCCTGAAAACCGTCCATGTATTCGACAGGGGAGAGCGTCGATTTCTTCCAGTCGGCGTCGCAGTGAACAAGGCTATAGGCATACCGTCCCTGCGTATGGTTCAATACATCAAAATCAATTTCAAGTGTTTGGGTACCGTTCAGCTCAATGAACGGCTCCGAAATCAGTTCGTCAGCCACCGTCACCTCAAGGCTCTTGACCTGACCGGTATAAATTTCCGTCTGGTAAACGGTCCGGGCACACAATACTTGTCCGGCTAACAGACACGTCCATATACAGTTGTATTTCCTGCTCATTACTTTTACTTTTTAAGTTTTCAATTCCTTCCTTTACCAAGGACAAAGGTAATGGTTAATTATTAATGATTGGGGGGTAGTGATAAATTATGACAACGCCCCCAGCCATGCCTCCGCAGGGCTTTAGGAGCTGTCTGAAAATAAACCACCCATTTACGGGTCTGTTTTTCACCATACTTCCTCCTGAAAATGCTTACATACCCCGGTATGCGCGCATTTTCAGTCGTTGGATGGCAA
>JAITAY010000094.1 GCA_031283915.1 Tannerella sp. | reverse complement strand
AGTTAGTAGCTGGTAGAATAGTAGCCGGTAGTTCTGTGATACGACGAAGCTGTCCGCTCAAACCCTCACGTTTACGCCTTTCCCTCCAACGGCCGCTTGCCTGCCAACCGCCCTCTACTAACTACTGGCTACTATCTACTAACTACCTCTTTATGCATAGAATGATACCGCGTGCAGTATAACAGGGAAGGGAAGGAACATTAAAACACAGAAACACGGAGCACACGGAGTTTTTTTTCGCTGTGTCCTCCATGTCTCCGTGTTTTTTAATGTTTTGAATTATCAAAAGAAATCCCCTCCGGCTGCATGTATATTGGGAAGGGACTTGTTTATAGCCGGTGCTGAAGCCGGGCTACTGTTTTCCTTCCGTCTGTACGCTGCCGTCAATTTTTTTGATCAGTCCCTGCAACACAGCCCCCGGCCCCAGTTCGATGAAATGGTCTGCGCCGTCGGCAATCATGTTTTGCACACATTGCGTCCAGCGTACGGGGGAAGTCAGTTGCGCAATCAGGTTCGCCTTGATCACTTCCGGTTCCACCGTCGCCCTTGCGTCGACATTCTGATAGACCGGGCAAGCCGGCGCATGAAAAGCCGTTGAACAGATAGCGTCTTCCAGTTCGACGCGTGCCGGTTCCATCAGCGGCGAATGGAAAGCGCCGCCCACCTTGAGTTTCATCGCCCGTTTCGCTCCGGCAGCCAACAACTGTTCGCAAGCCGCGTCGATGCCGGCCTCCGTACCGGAAATCACGATCTGTCCGGGACAGTTATAATTGGCACATACTACGATTTCACCGGTGATACCGGCGCAAATCCGTTCGACCTCTTCGTCCGGCAGCGACAGGACGGCAGCCATCGTGGAAGGCGTTTTTTCACACGCCTTCTGCATGGCGTTTGCCCGCTTGGCGACCAGCCTCAAGCCGTCTTCAAACGAAAGCGCCTGCGCCGCCACCAGGGCTGAAAATTCGCCCAGCGAATGGCCGGCAGCCATGTCCGGACGGAAATCGTCGCCCTGCGTTCCGGCCAGAATCACCGAATGCAAAAAAATGGCGGGTTGCGTGACCTTGGTTTGTTTCAAATCTTCATCCGTTCCGTCAAACATAAGATCTGTGATACGGAACCCGAGAATATCGTTTGCCTGTTCAAAAAGCTTTCTGCACAGAGGGTTTTGATCATATAAATCTTTACCCATTCCTGTAAATTGAGCCCCCTGTCCGGGGAATACAAATGCTCTCATTTCTTCTTCTTTTATTTTTTTAAGACGATACAAAAGTAATAAATTCAGGAAAACAGAGCGTCGTATTTGGAAAAGATTGTACCTTTGCCTTGCAATATAGATAGACTATTAATTTTTTAATGTATACAAGATGAATCATTTATTATTTCTTCCGAATCTGGGCACAGGTGAAATTATTATCATTGCTTTTGCCATATTGTTGATTTTTGGCGGTAAAAAGATACCTGAACTGATGAAAGGGATCGGAAAAGGAGTACGAAACTTCAAAGACGGCGTGAAAGGAATCGAAGAAGACATCAAACTGGACGACACGGACAGCAACAAATAATCGAGATGTCACAGCAGCAAGAAGAAATGTCCTTCTGGGATCATTTGGAAGAACTCCGCTGGACACTGTTCCGTTCTATTTTAGCCCTTTTCATTTTTGCCATCGGCTTTTTCGTATTTATGCGGGGAGACGATGGCATATTTCCCAATATCATTCTGGGGCCGACGCGAGGCGATTTCATTACTTACCGTCTGTTCTGCAGCGTGGCATCGTCATTTTCCTTTCTGAGCGAATTTTGTGACACTGCATTCAGAATCGAAATCATCAATATCAAACTGGCAACCCAGTTTTTTACGCACATGACGACATCCTTCTGGCTGGCGCTGGTTTTTGCATTTCCCTACCTGATGTTTGAAGTGTGGAAATTCATTCGCCCGGCACTCTATGAGAATGAAAAGAAGAATGTCCGGTGGGTATTCCTGTTTGGGACGGGCATGTTTTTCATCGGTTGCGCCGCAGGTTATTTCATCGTGTTTCCCATGACGTTGCGTTTTCTGGCGACGTACCAGATCAGTGAAGCTATCAATGAACAGGTGTCGCTTGATTCGTATATGGATAATTTCTTGATGCTGATTTTTATCATGGGTATTGTGTTTGAAATGCCGTTGCTGTCGTGGCTGTTGTCCAAACTGGGACTGTTGCACCGCGGTTTCTTTAACCGGTACAGACGCCATGCCGTGGTGGTCTTGCTGGTGCTGGCGGCGTTGATTACCCCCAGCGGCGATCCGTTTACGTTGTCCCTTGTCTTTGTTCCCCTTTACGCCTTGTTTGAATTAAGCGCCTTCTTCGTTAAGCCGGCGCCCAAAGAAGAGGATGACGATACATTGGATGCGGCAAGCGTTTATCCGAATGAATAACTCAACTGCCGCTCACGCACTGTAAAAGCGGGCGGCAGTGACCGTACTGCGGTAAAAGCCGTTTTAGCCGCCACCATTTTATTGATGAAAAAGAAAAAAAGAAGCAAAATGAAAATCGGATATAAACTGACTGACCGCCAGCGAATATATGTGATCTACGGGATATGGGGTTCACTGGCGGCCTTGGTCGGCGTGATGGTCATTCTGTTTACGGCCATCGCCAACGGATGGATCGGCTATGTGCCTCCGGTGGAGCAGTTGGCCAACCCGATCGACAAGTACGCCACGCAGGTAATCTCGTCTGACGGCAAGATGCTGAACAGTTTTTCGTACAGCAAAGATAACCGTATTTATGTGGGATACAACGACCTGTCCCCCGATCTGGTGAAGGCGTTGATCGCCACGGAAGACATTCGTTTCTCGAAACACAGCGGAATTGACATGAAAGGACTGATCCGCGCCATTGTGAAACGGGGCATCTTCATGCAGAAAAGCGGCGGCGGCGGAAGCACCATCACTCAACAATTAGCCAAGCAGCTATATTCGCCCAGTGCGGAAAACCTGAAGGAGCGTCTCCTCCAGAAACCCATCGAATGGGTGATCGCCGTCCGGCTGGAACGCTATTACACGAAGGAGGAAATCATCAACATGTACCTCAACAAGTTCGATTTCCTGTACAATGCCGTAGGCATCCAGTCGGCCGCAAGCGTCTACTTCGGCGCCACGCCCCGTACCCTGAAGACGGAGGAAGCGGCCACGCTGGTAGGAATGTGCAAAAATCCGTCCTTTTACAATCCGGTACGTTATGTACAACGAACGACCAATCGGCGGAATATGGTCTTGCGACAGATGCGCGACAACGGCTATCTGGCGCCGGCTGTCTACGATTCCCTGCGCAGGATCCCGTTGACGATTCATTTCACACGTCTGGACCATCGCGATGGTCTTGCACCTTATTTCCGGGAATACCTCCGCTTGACGATGACTGCCAAAAAACCGGTACGGAGCGACTATGCCTCCTGGCAAACTCAAAAATTCACGGACGATTCGCTGGCGTGGGAAACCAATCCGCTGTATGGCTGGTGCAACAAAAACAGGAAACCGGGCGGCGAACCGTATAACCTGTATACGGACGGGCTGAAAGTGTATACAACGATTGATTCCCACATGCAGCAATACGCCGAAGAGTCCATGGTGGAGCACATGAGCGGAACGGTGCAACCCCGATTCACCAAAGAAAAGGCGGGACGGGCCTATGCGCCGTTTTCCAGTCTGTTGAAACCGGAAGAAATTGAGGAAATCATGAAGCACGCCGTCAATCTGAGCGACCGCTACCGCACCCTGAAAAAAGGCGGCATGAGCGAGGCCGAAATAGCAAAGAGCTTTGCGACGCCGACGGACATGCGCATATTCAGTTGGAATGGCGTAATTGATACGGTGATGACGCCGATAGACTCCATCCGTTATTGTAAAGGATTCCTGCGTACGGGTTTCATGGCGATGGATCCGCGTACCGGCCACGTGAAAGCTTACGTAGGCGGAATTGACTACAACAGCTTCAAGTATGACATGGTCACGCAGGGTCGCCGGCAGATCGGTTCGACCATGAAACCCTTTGTCTATTCGCTGGCGATGATCGAAGGCGTGAGTCCGTGCGACAAGATGCTGCACGTTCAGCAGAGCCTGACCGACGAAAACGGGAGACAGTGGATTCCCAAAAATGCCGGTGCGAAGATGGTGGGTGAAGAAGTGACGATCCAGTGGGGGTTGCAGCAATCGTCCAACTGGGTGACGGCCTACCTGATGAAAAGCCTTTCGCCCTATACGCTGGTTCGCCTGCTGCATTCCTTTGGTCTGCGGGGAGAGATAGACCCGGTCGTGTCGATGTGTCTGGGTACGCCGGATGTTTCGGTGAGCGAGATGGTGAGCGGATACACAACCTTCCCGAACCAGGGAGTGCGGATAGAACCGTTGTATGTGACGCGGATTGAAGACTCGAAAGGCAAAACCGTTGCCACGTTCACGCCGCAAGCCGTGGACGTGCTGACGGAAGAGGCTGCCAGCAAGATGCTGTACATGCTGCGTAGCGTGATGGACGGCGGCACCGGCAGTCGGGTACGTTACCAGTATGGCGTCCGGGCGCCGATGGGCGGCAAGACGGGAACGACACAGGAAAACTCCGACGGCTGGTTCATCGGTTTTACGCCCAGTCTGGTAGCCGGTTGCTGGGTCGGCGGAGAAGAACGATCCATCCATTTCGACCGGATGAGCGAAGGACAGGGCGCCAGTATGGCGTTGCCGATTTTTGCCCTGTTCATGAAGAAAGTGTATGCCGACAAGACACTGGGATATTCGGAGAAGGAGCATTTTGAAATTTCGGAAAAATATGCCCGTCCATGTCTCCCGGTCAGGGAGAACGTTCCGGCTACGTTTACACTGGGCGACGATGACTTTTTCAATTAACGGGCAAACCATACCGGTACTTATGCCGTAGATGCATAGCTTTGTAAGGAGAGTTGAAAATGGAAATGAATATCGAACAGAATCCCCCTGCGCATGGATGAAAACAGGAAGAACCTGTCGGGGTTCAAAGACCGGCAGAAGAATATACCCGCGTCGGACAATGGGATGGATTCAGGGAAAACATACGATATTGATGTAAAAGAAAGAGGCATGGAAATAGGAAAGATGAACAGGCTGAAAGTGATCAAGACAGTAGATTTCGGCGCCTATCTGGATGGCGGGGAAGGACGGGAAATCCTGCTTCCGGCACGCTATATCCCCGACGGATGCAGGGAGGATGACGAAGTAGAGGTTTTCATCTATCATGACAACGAAGGACGGCTGATTGCTACTACGCTCCGGCCGCTGGCGACGGTCGGCGAGTTTCAGTGGATGCAGGTGAAAGACGTTTCCGCGACGGGCGCCTTCCTGGAATGGGGACTGATGAAAGACCTGCTGGTACCCTATCGCGAACAGAAAACGCCTATGAAGCAAGGACACTGGTATCTGGTGCATGTCTATCTGGATTTCGTGACGAAGCGGATTGTCGCCTCGGCGCGTATCGACAGGTTTCTCGACAATGTACCGCCACATTACGAACGAAACCGGGAAGTGGACTTGATCGTGGCCGAATCTACGGACATGGGATACAAGGTCATCATTAATCATCAGCATTGGGGACTGGTGTATCACAGTGAAGTGTTTCATTCGCTGGAAAAGGGCGAGAAGCGGAAAGGATACATCAAGGAAGTGCGTGAAGACGACAAGATCGACGTCAGTCTGTATCCGCTGGGGTATGGGAAAATAGACGGCATTGCGCGTCGCGTGCTGCAAACCCTCACGCAAAACGGCGGTTTCCTGCCCTTGCACGATAAAAGCGACGCCGACGAAATCTATTCCCTCCTTGCCTGTAGCAAAAAGAGTTTCAAGAAAGCCGTCGGCGCCCTCTACAGGCAACAGTTGATTTTGCTGGAGAAAGAGGGCATCCGGCTGGTCAGCAGTGAATAAATGACCGGGACGAGTTGAGTTGAAAATCGTCTCCGTATCCCAAATTTCCGTCTCCGTATTTCAAGTTTCCGTCTCCGTATCCCAAGTTTCCGTCTTGGTATCCCAAGTTTCTGTCTTCGTATCCCAAGTTTCCGTCTTGGTATTCCAAGTTTCCGTCTCCGTATCCCAAGTTTCCGTCTTGGTATTTCAAGTTTCCGTCTCCGTATCCCAAATTTCCGTCTTGGTATCCCAAATTTCCGTCTCCGTATCCCAAGTTTCTGTCTTGGTATCCCAAGTTTCTGTCTTGGTATCCCAAGTTTCCGTCTTGGTATCCCAAGTTTCCGTCTCCGTATCCCAAATTTCCGTCTTGGTATCCCAAGTTTCCGGAAAAATTGTCGAATGATGGAAGCTGAATGTATGAAATTGATTATTTTTGCTTCCATTATTCGGTTCAATCATTTCACATATCGAAAATAAATAGATAACTAACTTTTTTATAACACATGAATATGAGAAATAAGCTTATTTTGGCAGGCTTTTGTGCATTACTGTTACCCGCCTGCACGCAACAGTCGCAACAGCAACAACAGCAAGTGGATGCGGCAGCGAAAGACTATTATGTGGCGGCGTATATCTGGCCGTCATGTCATGATGAAGAGATGAGTCACACGGCGTTATGGCCGGAAGGAACGGGCGAATGGGAGGTAATCCGGAAAGGTAATCCGCGTTTTGAAGGGCATTATCAGCCGCGACAACCGCTGTGGGGCTATGAAATGGACGACGACCCGAAAGTGGTAGCAAAGTGGATTGATGCCGCTACTGCACATGGCGTCAATGTCTTTGTGTACGACTGGTACTGGTACGACGAAGGGCCTTTTCTGGAAAGCGCTCTCAACAACGGTTTCCTGAAGGCTGAAAACAACCGCAAAATGCAGTTTTATATCATGTGGGCTAACCACGACGTCAAGCGGAACTATTGGAACGTCCACCGTTATAAAGACGACACGTCCATTTTGTGGGACGCCCGCGTAGACTGGGAGAACTATAAAATCATCGTCGACCGGGTCATCAACCGGTATTTCAAACAGCCTAACTATTTCAAAATCGACGGCGAACCGGTATTTTCCATCTTCAGCGTGGACAAACTGCTGGAAAGTTTCGGCGGGAGCGTGGAAGAAACCCGTAAAGCGCTCGATTACTTCAGGGAAGAAGTGAAAAAAGCCGGTTTTCCCGGTTTGCACATCCAGTGGAATCAGGGAGGCGGTTCCCTCATGTCATACGAAGCGGCCGGGACGTTTTCCGAAAAAGTGAAAGCGATGGGTTTCAACAGCGTTGCCATGTACAATATGGGAGGATTCAGTGAAGACTACGTTACCTACGGCGCCAATTCCGTCCGCATACGCGAGCAAATGGATTCTATTCTGAACATCCCGCTTTTTCCCTGTGTCTCCATTGGCTGGGACGATACCCCCCGTTTCCCTGCGAAGGGTGTTCACGACGTGGTGCATTACAACAACACGCCGGAAAGCTTTGCCATGCTGCTCCTCAAAGCGAAAGAATATGCCGACCGCCATCCCGAACAACCGAAATTGATTACCGTCAATGCGTGGAATGAATGGGTGGAAGGCAGTTATCTGCTGCCCGACATGCAACATAGTTTTGGTTATCTGGAAGCCGTGAAAGACGTAATCGTGGACGGAAAATACGACCGGTTTATCCATGATTATACTGCACGCGGTGTTATTTTAGGAAAAAAGAGGTAGTTAGGAGATAGTAGTTAGTAAAGGGCGGTTGGCAGGCAAGCGGCAGTTGGAGGGAAAGGAGTAGAAGTGAGGGGTTGACCGGACAGCTTCTCCCTGTCACAACGCTACCGACCGCTATTCTACTATCTCCTGTGTAACAACATTGCAAAAGCCTTATATAACTTGAGTTTTGGCTAAGCCAACCTTATTTCTACCTTATTTAAAGAACAAAACAACCTTAGTAGCGCAGGGAAGGAGGTAGAAAGCCAACCTTATTACCGTATTCCTGTAAGGCGGCAGACGCGACAGCACCATAAGGTAATAAGGTTACGTAAGGGTCAGTATTTCCAACCTGGCTACTAAGGTTGTTTTGTTCTTTAAATAAGGTAGAAATAAGGTTTTTATCCGTTATCAAATACCTTCTCCGGATGCGCCTATCTAAAACGCAGGTTAATATACAATCCATTCTGTTTTCGTGTAATGAAGGGCTTTTTGATCCCGTTATTTGGGGCGGGCTGTAAGCTTTTATTGGGGGACTGCTAACTACCTGTTTTGGCACAAAACTATACCGCGTGCAGTATATCATTATTTGACGAC
>JAITAY010000050.1 GCA_031283915.1 Tannerella sp. | reverse complement strand
GATCAGGATATTCAGGTCGTAAATCATGAAACTCGGCTTACCGTCCACCGTGTAATAGTTCGGCTGACTGAAATATTTGTCGATAACGCGCCGGCAAACGGTTTCAAATTCTTCACGGTCAACGCTTCCTTTCCACAGACATGAACGGTCGGACAAGTTTGCCAGCCGTTTGTCCCACGACATGTTCACGTCGTGGTTGGCCCACATCAGGTAGAATTTCATATCGCGGTTGTTGGCCGCTTTGAGGAAGCCGTCGTTCAGGCATCCTTCGAGGAAGGGCATCCCGTCGAACCAGTACCAGTCGTAGATAAATACATTGACGCCATGACGCACGGCGGCGGCGATTTCCATCTCCATCACATACGGGTCGGCTTCGTTGACATAACCCCAGAGCGGATAACGCGGCTGTTGATGTCCGGGAAACTTGGCTTTGTTTGACTTGACCGTTTGCCACTCGCCCATGCCTTCGGGCCAGAATATCTTCGCACGGTCGTCGGGATGATATGATGGCCATACAAACGCGGCCACGTCATACTTCTTTTGTGCACTCGCTGCCATGCTCCAAAGGCACAGCAGGAAAATAAAACCTGTTTTCTTCATTTTGATTTCTATTTAATGAGATTATAAATTGCAAGATCAGGTAACAGTTTCGTTTGAGCGTGGGATTTTTGCCGATATACAGTTCGCCGAACAACTGATCAAAGCGGTTCGCACGGTTCAGGTCGTAATAGTGCGACAGAATGGAAAAGAACTGACTCTTGCCGAATTTACGTGGACGGATAAGGAATTGATAATGGCTGGATGCGTTTTTCAACTGTTCGATATACCGCGTTTTGTCCACATAGACGTAATTTTCGGTCATGATGGTCTCAAAATTGGAAATGCCGTAGGGCAAACGTTTGTACTTCTTGATTTCCATGATGGAAACTGTTTTTGCTCAATGCCGCAAAATTACATGAAATAATTCATATTGAAACGTCTGTTCCCGAATTTTCCAAAGAAAAAACTCATCATGATCCGTTGCCGGACATGATGAGTTTTTCTTTTTGCTGCAGGACAGCGTTTACCTCACGTCCCACCAGACACGGGAGAGATAGGAATCGCCATGTGCCATGCGGCTCACGGCTTCTTCATAATTCTTTGTGTTGAGCAGGATTTCATCGTTCGGATAACCGGCACGGCGGGGTATTTCCCCGTTTGTAGAACCCTGGTTATGTCCCGGTATCAGGTGGGGATAACCCGTCCGCCGCCATTCGGCGAAAGCGTCGATGGAACGGCCAAACAACAGTACCCATTTCTGGGTCATGATTTTTTCCAGTTTCTGTTCCTTCGTCAGTCCTGCCAGCGAAAATTCGGCATCGATATATTCCTGCGGAATTTCGGCGACGTTGAACGGTTCCAGCGCCATTGCCGCCCGGATACCTTCCTGATAAAAGCCTTCGGCCTGGGTTTCGGTCAGTCCGGCCCATCCTTCAAGCGCAGCCTCCGCCTTGTAAAAACAAACTTCGGCGTAGGTGAACACATAATAGGGCATCGGTTTCGACTGGTTGTACGCCAGATAGAAGCAGGATCCCGTCAGCGAATAATCGTCGTCGATGACGCCAATCATTTCCTCGTCGGTGGGCGCCACGAATTTTCCCCGATATGAGGATTCTCCGGCTTTGACGGAGTTGACGGTGGGCGCCACAATGTACGTGAGGCGCGGATCTTTCGTGCTGACCAGATGATTGACCAGCGCTTCGGCCAGGTAACGGTTGCTCGGACTTCCCTGCTGATTGTGCGACAACACCGGGTGGTAGGACGACGTATTGTCGGTGTTCGTTTTAATCAGCGCATTATCGCTGTTGCTCGAAATCAGCGGACTGTTCAGCGCCTCGGAGACAGTACGCTGTGCCAGTTCGGGCTTCACGTATTTCATCCGCATACCCAGATGCAGTTTAAGGGAATTGCCGTATTTAATCCAGTTTTCCGCATTGCCGCCATAATACAGATCGTAACTGCCATAGGAGGCATCCGAGGGATTGATCTGCTTCACCGCCTCGTCCACCATTTGAATCAGGGCGGCGTAGATACTTTCCTGCGTGTCGTATTTCGGTTGCGGGTTCAGGTTTTGTTCGCCCAGTGCGCTTTCCGAGAAGGGAATGTCTCCGAACAGGTCTGTAATGATTTGCCAGATGTCCGCTTCCACGATGCGGGCTATCGCCAGTTTGGTACGGGCTTCGGGCTGTGCTTCCTGTCCACTCAGAAGGTGGTTGCGGATTTGGGTCACATTCCGCAGGGAACCATAATACGTACTCCAGCTCCAGCGGGCAAAAATATAGCGTGACATCGGAATATTGTTGCTTGAATTCCAGTGTTGAATCCACGAACCGTACGCTGAATTTTGATATTCAAGACCCTGATGGAACTTGGGATCCTTCTGCGCTTTGGCGAGCAACATGCCCGGATCGACTTTGGTGAAGGTGGTCGGCGGCGTGTTCAACTCCTCAAATCCTGCATTACAGGAGACAACCGCCAGTAACAGTGCGGCAAGATATATTTTGATTATACTTTTCATATCACATCAATTTAACTGTTTAAAATTCAAATGAAACATTGACGCCCATCGTACGCATCATCGGCAGGGAAGTGGATTCGATACCGAGCGACGAATTGTGTACATTGAAAGAGCAGGCTTCGGGCGAGAAGCCGTCTGTTTTACGCTGGAAATAAAAGAGATTCCGTCCGTAAGCGCCGACAGTTGCATGGCGGATAAACGTTTTTCCCAGCCATCTGTCGGGCAGCGTCCAGGACAGCGAAATCTCCCGCATGGCGATATAACTCAAATCATTGAGCAGTTCGGCCGATACGAGCGTTTCCTTGTCGAGCGCCACCTCGTTCCAATAGTCCTGTGCCCGCACCGGAATGGTATTCCTGACACCGGTGCCGAGCGCCGTAAAATCATCCGTATACATTATTTTCCCGCTGGCATCCACTTGTGCCAGCACGCCTTCCGCCACATAGTCGCCTTCGCGGCCGGGCAGGGTTTTTTTCGTTGTGCCGTAGAGCACTTCTTCACGCACGCTCTGCGAGAAGACCTTCCCGCCCTGGCTGATGTCTATCAGGGCATAGAGGCGGAAGCCTTTATACGTAAACGTATTGGCAAAGCCGCCCAGCCAGTCGGGCAGTGCATTGCCCAGGTCGTGTATTTTCACCTGGGACGAACGAATGGGCAGGCCGGTGTTCGGGTCAATAAGGCGATTGCCTTCGGCATCCCGTATCCAGACCATTTTCACGCCCTTGATTTGGCCGAAGGGTTTGCCCGGTTCGGCCACAACGTTTATGCCACGGTCTTCGGCAAGCACATACGTATCGCTGCCTTCTACGAGCGATATAACCATGTTCCGGTTGCGCGAGAAGTTGAACGCAGTTTCCCATGCGAATCCGGAAGGTGTCCGTACCGGTGTGCCCGAAAGCATGATTTCCACGCCTTTGTTTTGAATCTCGCCGGCATTGATGCGGCGGTTGGTGAACGTCGTCGATGAGGGAATGGCGACGGAAAGAATCTGGTTTTTGGTGGATGCGTGGTAGCAGGTGAAATTCAATGCCAGCCGATTATTGAACAGATTCAGGTCGAAACCGCCTTCGTAGGAAGTCGTCAATTCGTTCTTGATGTTCGGATCCACCACTGTACCGGTATAACTCCCCAGCGCCACGCCGTTCAGTTTGTTGGAATCAATGCCATACGTCCCGACCAGCGCATAAGGATCGCCCGAGCTGCCGGCCTGGGCAACAGATCCCCGAATCTTGAAGAAGTTCAGCCAGTCTTTACGGATATGGAATGCTTCGGGGACAAGCAGGCTGATACCGGCCGAGGGATAGAAGTAGGAGCCGTTCTGAATGGGCAGCGTGGAAGACCAGTCATTCCGCCCCGAAACATCTGCATACAGGAAGTTTTTGAAACCCAGCTGCCCCGAACCGTAGACTGAATTGATGGCCTTCTCGGAAAGACCGAAGTTGTATTGCAATGTTTTGATATTGTTGATGACTTCCAGTCCCTGTTCGATGTATTCGTTGCCGTTGCTGCCGATCAGACGGGAAAAATAGCTCATTCGATTGCCGCCGGCGTTCAGCGAAACGTCCCAGTCTTCCCTGATTTTGAAACTGGAAGAAATCAGGAGATCGCTGTTGGTTTCCCTCACGCGGCGGGTGTATTCGCTGTAGTCGCCGTGTTTGTTCTGGGACGACCACGTGCCGTAAGCCCGCCAGACGATTTTGTTGTCACTGTAGTAATCCGTACCTGTTTTGGCCGTAACGCGCAGCCAGGGAAATATGGAGTACGTCAACTTGAAATAACCGATAATCCGGTCGCGTTCATCTTCGTTATGCTCGTTGTTGACCGTCCAGTACGGGTTTCCGGTCGATGAATTGGTGGCATAGCCTTTCTCCATGCCGGGGAAAAGCGTGCTGGCGGTGAATCCGAGCTGTTTGGCGATGGTTTCCTCCGTCCATGCGTAGTCGGACAGTGATTCGAGCGACAAGCTGCGTGGCATACTGATGAAGAGATAGGCCGGATTGGTGTTCGAGTCTGCCAGTTTGGGGCGGTTGACTACATTTTGCCTGATATAGTTGGCCATGCCTTCGAACTGGATTTTGCTGGTAATGTCGGCGTTCACCTTCAGGTTGAAACTGTTCCGGTTGAGCTTGTTGGTCGGGAAATAGCCGTTGTTGTGCGTATTGTTGGCCGAGAAGCGGTAGCGCAGTTTTTCCATTCCGCCGTCGATACTCAAGTCGTTGACATAGTTTTCTTCCGTGTTGAAGAAGTCATACGTATTGGGCTGCGGGTCAAAGGTGCGCACGGCGCCATAGGCATCCACATACTGCTGTCCCTGCATTTTGGCGCCCCAGCTGCCGCGAGCGGTCTGGTCGCGGCCACTGGCGGCGCGCGGCAATCCGGGGATACTGTTTGCCATCGCCTCTTTCATGGAGTAATTCCTCCCGTCGCTGCCCAGAAAATGGGTGAAATTCCCGTCATACCCTACGCCGTAAACATTCTGGAAATCGGGAACGACCAACGCGCTGCCCACCGAAAAATCGCTGGAATAGTTGATGCCGATTCCTTTTTTCCTCGAACCCGATTTCGTCGTAATCAGGATGACGCCGTTACCTCCGCGTTCGCCATAGAGGGCTGTGGCGTTCGGTCCTTTCAGGACGGACATGGTTTCGATGTCGTTGGGATTGAGGTTCGAAATACCGTCTCCATAATCATAGCCTCCCCACTGGTTGGATGCATCGGAACTGCTGTTGTCGATGGGGATTCCGTCCACGACGTACAACGGCTGGCTGTTCGTACGCAGGGAATTGTTTCCCCTGATTAATACTTTGGACGATCCGGATGCGCCGGATGCCGGACGGTTTACGAACACGCCGGCCACTTTGCCCGACAGCGCGTTGGCTACATTGGTCTCGTGTGCTCCGGATAAATCTTCGCCTTTCACATTCGCTGTAGTATAGCTCAATGATTTTGCTTCTTTCTTGATTCCCAGGGCGGTCACAACGACCTCTTCCAACTGCTGGGTATCTTCCACCAGCGTCACATTGACAGTCGACTGACCGGTCACCGTCACTTCTTTGGATACAAAACCGATGAAACTGAATACCAGCACGGAGTTGGGCGGCACCGTCAATTCGTAGTCGCCGTCCATACCGGTGATAATGCCTGTTGTTGTTCCCTTCACAATCACATTGACACCGGCAATGGGTTCTCCCTTTTCATCGGTTACAACGCCGCTGATCTTTCGATCGGTCTGCTGGCTTACAGAGCTGTTAACCGTCGGAGACGCTGCCGCCACACCGCTGCCGGCCTGCACCGCGCTAAACGCCGGAGCCAGCAACAGGCATACACACAACAGCCTCGCCTTTTGCAGGCATTGAGGCCGTTCACTACATAAAAACTCTCTTACTTTCATACTCAATCTTGATTAGTAATAAAATATCATTCTCTAATACTCTTTTCAATACATTCTCGCGGTCAAAGGAAGTGCAATAAAAAAAGCTACCCGACGATATGGCATAACGTCGAGCAGCTTTTATGGCTTCCGGAAAAAACGGGGATCCGTCGCCTGTCAGCGATAAACTTTTGTTTATAATTGGAAGAAAATACCCCCCCCCCTTAACATTTTTTCACGGCAAGACAGGGTGTTGCATGTTACCTGCGCAGTAGAAGATCGGAAATCGTCATCCCGCAATGCGACCTCTTTGGGGCATAGCGTCGAATGGCAGATGGTGGATACGGGTATTGGGCGTTTCATCGGGCGGTGGGGTTTTAAACGGGATGTTGTTCTTCCTTGGTTTCTCCGCAGCGCCTGCATTGGCAGGTGGTTACCTTTATTTCCGACGTCCAGGTTACACAATGACCGCCATACCACATCATTTTCATATTCTTCCGTCCTGTATTCCTGTTTGACGAACTCCCAGTCGTGCGCATAGCTGTTTTTCTGTCCGCACTTTTTGCATACGCAACCGTCCCGGTCATGGCGTTTGTCGATAACGCTACGTTTTTTACCGCATTTTTTGCAAATGCAGTCATTCCATTGATGAAATAAAAAACACCGTTTCATAGACTTCTTTTTATATTTTGACATTGTATTACCTCATTAATGCCTGTAAATTCAAATGCCTGATACAACTGTTTATAATTATTACAACGCGCCAAAGATAATTAAACGAAAAATAACCGTCAAACGAATGGTACTTTCTTAGGATAATTTATCATTCCGCTTCCTGAAAATGGAGAGATTTCCAACGGCTCTATCATGCACCCGATGCGTTATAGAAGCATTCTCTCTCATCCTTTGCTCCGAAGATTCGAGACTTCGCTCAAAGATTCGTGTCTTTGCACCAAAGACTCGTGTCTTTGATTAGAGATTCCTATACAATCATTGTTTTTATAGATATTTCCGATGAGGTCTGACCGGCGATTGTCTTCACCAAAAAGTTCATGCGAACGTTTGTCCACTATCCGGTCCCCATGGAAAGGTCATTTTCCGAAAAAGGGAAGTGCCGTCCTCACGGATGTTTCTGCCGACAGTCGCTGCACCGTTTGAATGGCGCCCTACCCTGCTTTATGTTTTATTTTTCCGAAGGGAAACAGTATCTTTGCCCGAAAAATAAAACTTGTCTGTATGAAATCAAATTTACTAAAGAAGATGATCCGTACCGTGTTGCCGGTCGCATTTTTCATGCTGCCGGCAGGGGGACGGACTGTTGCCGCGGAATCGCTGTTGCCGCCACCTCAAAAGACAGCCGTCATCATCGTTGACATGTGGAATTTCCACTGGTGCATGACGGCGTCCGAACGGGTATCGGCCATGGTGCCCCGCATGAATGCCGTGTTGAAGATTGCCCGCGAGCTGGGTATGCAGGTCATCTGGAATCCCAGTGATGTGGTGACGTCATATTCGGGTTATCCGCAATACGAAAAAGCCCTTGCGGTGGAACGCCGCACGATGCCCGACGTGCGCGAAGTGCCCACGACGAAATTCACCGCGCCGGGCGGCGGCTGCATGTGCGGCCCCGGCTTCCGGTGCGGCGTCAATTACGGCTGGGACGGGATGCATCCCGATCTGATCCTTGCCGACAGCGACCTGATATCTTCCTCCAGCGAAGAGATATACTCCCTGCTGGCCGAACGGGGTATCAGCCACATTATTTATATGGGCGTGCACACCAACATGTGCGTGTATGGCAAGCCCGGCGCCATTTCGTTTATGTGGAAAGCCGGCTTCGACTGCCTGCTTGCCCGCGACCTCAATGACGCGATCACCCTCTACGACCCGGCGGCAGGCTATACGCCCGACAGGGGTACGGCCGAAACGGACGAAAACCTGCAGGCGGCAGGCATCCGGAATATCCACATGGGAGATGAACTGAAGAAACTGGGATTGTGGAACACTGCGGTTCCGGTTGACTATGTCCGTTTTGCTCCGTGGGGCGCGCCCGACCGCCCTTACCTGATGGAAAAGGCGACCCTCGTGACGCTCACCGCGCCGTGGCTGGAAGGAGCGGACATACGCTACACCACCGACGGCAGCGAACCGACGGCACAGTCGGAACGCTACGTCGCACCGCTGGAAATATCGCAGACGCTTACCCTTCGCGCCGCCGCTTTCCGCAAGGGAAAAGCCGTCAGCCTGCCCAGCCTTGCCCGTTATGTAAAGATGCTGCCGGAGCGGCCGTCCAAACCCGACGTCTATCTGGAAGACCTGCCATACATCCCCAACGCATACCTGAAATCCGTCCCGACCTGCCTGTGGTATCCTGAGAAATGGAAATCGTTTGAAGGAAAACCCCTGCGCCTCAAAGGAGAGACCTTTGCTCACGGCATGGGATGCCTGGCGCCTTCGTCCGTGCAGTACGAAATCAAACCGGCATACAGGCGGTTTGTGGCGCTGGCCGGCGTCGACGAAAACATGCTGGAAAAAAACAGCGGGCGTGCCGTCGCCATGCACGCCAGCGTCGTCTTCCGGGTTTCCATAGACGGCAGGCTGGCGGCGGAAAGTCCGGTGATGCGAATCACGCAGGAACCGTGGCGTTTCGACGTGGAGATTCCCTCCGGCAGCCGGTATGTCAATATAGCGTGCATGGATGCCGGCAGCCGCAGCATGACTGATCTGGGAAACTGGGTCGATGCCGGATTCATCACCCGGCAGCAGTAGCAGAAAATAAGCTGATGAATAATACTGATTAGAATAATAATACGGATTAATAATAATGTAAGATGAAAAGAGAAATTGCAGAACAAATTTTATGCAGGATTATTTTGCCGCTTGCCGGCCTGATGTGCCAGTCCTGCTCTGGTGAAAAGGAAGCTGTTGTCGCGAACCAGGCGCCCATGGAATGGTGGTATGACGTTCCCGCCACGAAATACTGGGAAGGGCTGCCGGTCGGTACCGGACGTTTTGGCGCCATGATTCCCGGTGCAGTCGGTCACGAGGTCATTGCCTTCAACGATGAAACGCTTTGGACGGGAGGCCCCTATAACCCGAATAACCCGGAAGGCCCCGCCATCCTTGCGAAAGTGCGCGAACGTGCTTTTGCACACGACTGGACGGGCGCTACCGATGAAGCCTGGAAACTGGCCAGTATTCCCGAACACGTGCAGTTCTACCAGGCGATGGGGAGGCTCCATTTGCAGTATGAAGGTCAGGAATTTGAAAAGACGTCCGGATACAGTCGCAAACTGGATATGGAAAACGCGCTGGTGGACGTCCGTTACCGGCTGGAAGGGGTAAATTATTCACGCCGGGTATTTGCCAGCTATCCCGATCAGGTGATCGTCATCCGCCTCACGGCCGACCAAAAAGGGAAAATCAACCTCTCCGGCTGGTTCACCAGTCTTCAACCCGACGCCGTCACGCGGGTGGAAAACGATGAAATCATCATGGAAGGTTCGACCCTCTCCGAGAAGGAAAATGAAAGCATTTTTCCTCCGGAAATGAAATGGCAGTCGCGCCTCAGGATCATCCCCGAAGGCGGCGTACTGACTGCCGGAGATGATGACAGGCTGGTACTGACCGGCGCCGACGCGGCAACCCTGATATTGGGCGGCGCGACCAACTGGGTGGCATGGAACGACGTTTCGGGCGACGCCGCCAAGCGCTGTACGGACTATGTCCGTAATGCCTCCAAATACGCTTACGACGAATTGCAGAAACGCCATCTGGAGGATTACCGTCCGCTTTTCAATGCCTGCCGGATCAACCTGGGCGCCGACCCGGATCCCGCAGCGACCACCACCCGCAGCATGGAAGCTATTCGCGCGGGCGCCGTCAACCCGGCCTACGAAGCGCGCTACTTCCAGTACGGACGTTACCTGATGCTGGCCGGAGCCAGGGAAAAAACACTGGCCTTCAACAATCACAACATGTGGCTCGACGATCTGGAAGGACGCTGGCGCGGACGCTGGACGCTCAACATCAACATCCAGGAGTGTTACTGGCCGGTAGAAAACACAAACCTGCCGGTCGTCAACGAATCGCTGCTGTACTTTGTCGAACAGCTGGCGCAGGCCGGCGCCCGGACAGCGAAAGAACTGTACGGCTGTCGGGGCTGGTGTGCCCATCACGGCGCGGACGTCTGGTTCAATACGGCTCCGACCGACGGAAATCCGCAACATGCCACCTATCCGGTATCCGGGCTGTGGCTGATGCAGCAGCTTTACGATCACTACCTTTATCACCCCGACACGCATTACCTGCAGCGAATCTATCCCCTGATGAAAGGCGCGGCGGAGTTCGTGCACGACTTTCTGGTGAAGGATCCCGTGTCGGGGTACCTGGTCACCTGCCCCGCCTCGTCGCCCGAAAATGCATTTCTGGACGAAAATGGCAACATCGCCTCCATTTCCTTCGGCTCAGCGGGAGACATGCAGATTGTCCGGAATTTCCTGCGCAATTTCGTGCAAGCTTCCCGCACGCTGGATTGCGATCCGGAACTGAACAGCCGCTCGGCCGTCCTGCTCGGGCAGCTGCCGCCACACCGGATCGGCCGTTTCGGACAGTTGCAGGAATGGTTTTTCGACTTTCAGGAGCGCGAAGTAACACATCGCCATATCTCGCATCTCTGGGCTGCCTATCCGGACGACGACATCACGTTCCGCAAAACGCCTGAACTGGCCGAAGCGGTGAGAGTGACGCTGAAAAGGCGTGGCGACATCAACATGGGCTGGTCGGGTGCATGGAAAATCAACCAGCACGCTCGCCTTGAAGAGCCGCAGGAAGCCTATGCCATCCTGCACAGAATGCTGACCGACATCAGCATTCATCCGCGGGAAGAGGACAGTCAGGTGACGCCGTCCTTCGAAGGCAATCAGGCCATTCAGGGCGTCGCAGCCGGAATAGCCGAGATGCTGATGCAAAGCCACAGCTCGGAAATATCGCTTCTTCCGGCCTTGCCCGAACAGTGGCCCGCCGGCGAGATCACCGGCCTGCGTGCCCGGGGCGGTTACGGGGTCAGTCTTGCCTGGAAAGACGGGCAACTGTCCGTAGCAGACATCACTGCCCGGCTCGACAACACGTGCCGTCTGCGAACGCGGATACCGGTGAAAGTGCTCTCCGGAGGAAAAGAAACGTCCGTCAAACGTTTGGAAGACGGTCTGATTGAATTTGAAGCGAAGGCAGGAGAACGTTTCCGGATCATTCCGGTGCAGCTTCAACAGTCAATATGGAAACACAAGGTGTGGAGGCTGTCTCAAAAGCCGGACAGCCTCCTCCTTTTTTCAAAATGTAAATCTAAGGTTCGGGGTTGGCAAGCGAAAGCATCCGCACAGCTGTGTCGAGAGAGACAATGCCGTGCGTGTAGGTAGGTGCGACCGATGGCTACCCATTTGTTTTGGGTATCCTCGTTGAACGGATCCGAAAACTCAAAACCGATTTTCAGGTTTTTGAGCCTGTCGCGCCATTCGATATGCGTCACCTTCATCATGACCGTGAGAATAAGATTTTTCTCCCTGTCGACAAGTTCCCGATAGGTGTCGATATTCAGGTTTCGTTTGATGTAGCCGGCAACGAGCGCACGGCGCAGTGCTTCGCCCGACAGCGTCCCCAGCCCGGCCATGTGTCTTTCCAGTGAAAACTCGGCGTAAGGGTATCCATCAGGATGGAATCCGTCAGTACGTTTTTCTCCGCCTCTTTGGTTGGAGAATCTCCCGGCAGGGGCACGTATTCAAACATGCTCTCCTTGCCCTGCATCTGTACCATTTTCCCGACGCTTTCCGAGTCGGTCATGCTTTGTATCACATCTGCCGACACCCTGGCTATCGGGTTGCCGTAGTATTCATTCGTATCCGCATTGCGCGAATCGAGCATCCCGTCGCGTTCTATGCGACACTGCGCCCCTTCCCACTCTTTATTCTGATAAGTAACCAAACAGAATTAGTTTAATGTATTTGTTTTTTTCATATCGCTTATTTCCAACATTCTATAGATGTATATAATGACAATTAATTGTGAGTACTTACTTAGGAACTTGTATATGACAGTGGCTTCTCCTGAATAGCTAAGAATGAAACACTTACTAACTCGGCACTTATGGTAGATTCGTCCGCGCCGGCTAACATGTAAACTGACATGTAAACCAAGTGAGAGACTACACACAAACTAAATGCAAAATGTGTAAAGTAACGATTAAAGTGGTATGTTACAAGTCAAAGACGTTGTCAAATGGAGAGCATCCTCTTATGCTTCGTATAACGAAAGACGGTAAGAGGAGCTATGATGGCTTAGGTATATCCGTAAATCCTAAGCATTGGGATTTTGAAAAAGATAGACCTAAATTGAACTGTCCGAATAGGGAGAGTATTATGATGGCGATCTCACACGTAGAGTAGGAGTACACCACTCTTATGCTAGTGTCATGTCAAGTTTAATATAATGGTATTATTTTATATCTTTGCGAGAAAAACCAA
>JAITAY010000391.1 GCA_031283915.1 Tannerella sp. | reverse complement strand
GGTCTTGATTTTTATCTCATGCGCTTGGAAAACCTGAGTTTTTCATGTAATTTTGTTCCTTAACAATAGGGGCAATAAAGTTCTATCTTTATTTTCATTCAACTAATATACAACTTTGTCCTTCATCGTCAATCTTTTATAACAGCGTACTTTTTATATCACCACTCATAAAGGAGGTTGACAACAAAAAGCTGTCAACCCTCTTTATGAAAGGACCGTTTTCACCAGTTGAAGAAGCGTTTGGCATTATAGTAGCAAATGTCTTCCACCATACGACCGATGAACGTGATTTCCGAGGCGGGGAGTAATCCCTTTTCGATGTCATTACCGAACAAATTGCAGAGGATACGGCGGAAATATTCGTGTCGCGGATAGGACAGGAAACTGCGCGAGTCTGTCACCATGCCGACAAAACGGCTCAGCAGTCCCAGCGCCGAAAGCGCATTCAACTGGTTTTCCATGCCCGTCAGTTGGTCAAGGAACCACCATGCCGCACCGTATTGCATCTTACCGGGCACGCTGCCATCATTAAAGTTGTACAGATTTGTCACCATCAGTTCATTATCCTTTGGATTCAGATTATATACAATCGTTTTGGCCAGGTTACCTTCCCGGTCAAGCCGGTCAAAGAAGCGGTTCATGGAGGTTGCTACCGCGCAGTCGTCGATGGCGTCGAACCCTGTGTCCGGGCCGAGGCGGTTGAACATGCGCGTGTTGTTGTTACGGATGGCGCCAATGTGGAACTGCTGTACCCAGCCGGCTTTGCTGTCCATTACGGCCAGTTCGTATAACATGGCCGAACGGAACTTGTTCACGTCTTCGGCGGACGGTGTTTTACCACTGCGCACTTTCAGGAAAACAGACTGGATGCCGGCGTCGGTGTACGGTTCGGCATAAAACGTTGTCAAGCCGTGGTCGGAAAGGTTACTGCCTTCCGCGGCGAAGAAGTCATGCCGGCGTTGCAGAGCCTCAAGCAGGTCGGTATACGTGAGGATGGACAGTCCGGAAGCTTCCTCCAGCCGGAGTATATAATCGTTGTACGCCTGCGGATTTTCGATAGCCATGGCCTTGTCCGGTCGCCAGGTGGGAACCACTTTGACGGAAAATCCACTTTCCCGGATTTCCCTGTGGTAGACGAGCGAGTCGGCAGGGTCGTCTGTCGTCCCGACGGCTTCCACGCGCATACGCTTCATCAACGCCTGCGGAAGAAATTCGGGCGTTTGCAGTTTGGCGGTACATGCTTCGTAGACATTGCGGGCATTGGTTGATTTCAGTATCTCACTAATCCCGAAGATACGGTTCAGTTCCAGATGCGTCCAGTGATACAGCGGATTGCGCATGGTGCAGGGCAGGGTTTCCGCCCATTTCTCGAATTTTTCATACGAAGGTTTATTCCCCGTAATGTATTCTTCGGACACGCCGTTGGCACGCATGGCACGCCACTTGTAATGGTCGCCGCTCAGCCAAACCTCCGTCATGTCGGCAAACGGCCGGTTCTGCGCGATCAGTTTCGGATCCAGGTGACAGTGGTAGTCAATGACAGGTATTTTCGAGGCGTGTTTGCGATACAATTCGCGTGCCGTATCGGTTTGCAGCAGAAAGTCTGCATCTAAAAAAGTCTTCATGTGTTGTTATTTCTTATGTTTTTGAATGTATGACAAAGCGTTTTTGCATAATTCCGTAATCGTTTTCCAGTCTCCGGCGCTCACCGCTTCCTTTGGGAAGAGCAGGGAACCCATACCAACGCACGTCACGCCGGCCTTGAACCAGGCGGCAAGGTTTTCTTCCGTCGGTTCAACGGCGCCGGTGGCCATGATCATCGTCCAGGGCATCGGCGCCCGGACGTTTTTTACGAATGAAGCGCCGCCCACGCTGCCGGCCGGGAAGATTTTGCACATGTCGCAGCCGGCTTCCTGTGCGAAACCGATTTCGGATACGGAACCGCAGCCGGGTATATACGGTGTCAGCCGGCGATTGCAGACTTTCGCCACATCCGGATTGAACAGCGGGCCGACGACGAAGTTGGCGCCCGTTTGCAGGTAAAGCGCGGCCGTCCCCGCATCCACAACGGAACCGATCCCAATGATCAGTTCGGGACATTCCCTTGCGGCAAACCGGATGACTTCGGCGAAAACATCCTGTGCAAAGTCGCCGCGGTTGGTAAATTCAAAAACTCGTATACCTCCGTCGTAACACGCTTTCACGGCGTGTTGAGCCGTTTCGGTATCCGGATGATAATAGACCGGAATCATGCCCGTTTGAACCATGGTTTCCAGTGTTTGCAGTTTGGTAAATTGAGCCATTTTGATGATGATATATATACATTATATTATTATATGCATATCGGATTCAGTACCTGATTGAGCATAATTGTTTCTCGCAGAAAGGTATCGCTTTTCCCCAATACCCAAAAGGCCGGTACCGAACGCAAAAATCCACGTTTGTGATTTTTTTTTCCTCACATGTGGGTATTTCATCTACATACGTGGATGTTTGTATTACATGTGCAGATTTTTTCCCAAAGATGCAGATTTTTTTTTCTCCGTATGAGGATATTTCTTCCACATGCGTGGATTTTTTTCCAAAGGCGTAAATAATTTCTTTCACACATGAGGATGTTTCTTTTACACAGGCAACAGACGCTTCCACTCGTGTAGATTTTTTCTTCACATGCATGTTTTTTTCGTCTTTTCTGCAAAGGTCAGGCTTCCTTTCTCTGTTTATGACGCCCATACGGGTATTGTCATTCATGTATTATTAATACGTATTGAACGTTTTCTCTACCACGGCCTGAACTACGTTCAGCACATAGTCGCCCAGCTTTTCACATTCGGAAACAAGGTCCATGTAATACACCGTATCGGAATATTTGTACTCCTTTCCGTCGATGCTTTCGATGCTTTTGCTTTTCAGCATGTCGCGATACATGTTGATTTCATTCTCCTTGTTGTAGGAATAGGCAATGTCGTTCTGGGAAGTATGCTGTTTGTGCAGGATGAGGTTCATGTGAGCCAGGGCGTCTTCGATGAGCCGGAACATATGTTCGATGTGACGAAGTTGTTCTCCGGTGAAACTGGACTTCGCATCATTCCGACGTTTGACGGTTCGTGCCATGTTGTAGCAGGCGTCGGCAATACTCTCAATTTCGGAATCGGCGCGCAGCATGATACGTACGTTATCTTTTCCTTCCGCGCTCAATCGTCCTTCCAGCACTTTGGTCAGGTAGTTGGCAATTTCAATGTCCATGCGGTCGCTGATTTCTTCGTATTTCTTTATCCTGTTGAACTGTTCCAGGAAATTTTCTTCGTTTTCTTCATACAGGAGATTTTTCACCATCCCGAACATCCGCGCGATGCGGTCGCCATAGACGGCGATTTCCTTTCTTGCCTGCATCAGCGACAGTTCCGAAGTCGAAAGGATGCCTGTCGAAATATGTTTCAGTTGGAAATCGCTTTCCGTTTCGCCCGGCGCCGGAATGATCGCCGAACAGATGCGAACATACAGCTTTACGAACCAGATCATGATACAAATATTGCAGAAGTTGAACATCAAATGAAACAGAGACAGCCCGTACGAAACCGAAACCTGTAACGAAAGCAGTTGTTTTTGCAGGGAGATCAGATGTGTATCAGTCAAAGGCTGGTTGGAGGTGATGAGTTCGATCGTTTGCGGATCAAGCGCGTTGAGGAAACGGCTCAGTTCATGCGGATCGCCCGGCCCGAACTGGGTGATGATCCACGAAATCAGGTGAGAGAACGGATAGAAGAACAGGACACACCAGCAAACGCCGAAAACGTTGAACATCAGGTGTGCAATGGCAGCCCGTTTGGCCGACGCATTGGCCGAGAATGCGGCGAGATTGGCCGTAATCGTCGTCCCGATGTTTTCTCCCAGCACCATGGCGGCAGCCATCTCAAAGGGAATCCATCCCTGCGTACACATAATCAGCGTAATGGCAACCGTGGCGCTCGACGATTGCACAATCACGGTCAAAATGCTTCCAAGCAGCAGGAATAGCAGCACGGAACCGTATCCCATGGAAGTGTAATCCTGTATGAACGAGAGCACTTCCGGATGACTTTGCAGGTCGGGGACGGATATTTTCAAGTAATGCAACCCCATAAACAGAAGCGCAAACCCCATGATAAATTCACCCAGCGACTTCCAGTTACTTTTTTTGGAGAACAGCATCGGAAGTCCCACTGCGATCATGGGCAGGGAAAAGGCGCTGATATCTACCGTAAAACCGAAAAGAGAAATGATCCATGCCGTTACCGTCGTGCCCACGTTGGCGCCCATAATGACGCCGATGGCCTGTGCCAGACTGAGCAGTCCCGCATTGACAAAACTGACGACCATCACCGTTGTTGCGCTGGACGACTGGATGATTGCCGTAATGATCAACCCCGTCAGTACGCCCGTGAAACGGTTGGTCGTCATGGCGGAAAGTATGTTCCGCAAGCGGTTACCTGCCACTTTCTGCAAGCCTTCGCTCATCGTCTTCATCCCGTAGAGAAACATTCCCAGAGCGCCGACAAACGTCAGAAAGTTCAAAATAGAATAATTCATAAAATGCCTTTTATAAAATAATTTCGTTACTCAGCCCGCAAATATATATAAAATATCCGAGATGTGGGAGATTACTGCACCTGTGTACCGGATAAGTCGTTCAAGAAAGAATGAATGAGTGAAGAAAAACGAAGCACGAATAGCCAGGACAAAACAGCTTCCATGCCGAATGACAGATAACGCAAAATCCCTATCTTTGCAACTTAATCAAATAAAAACGATTCCCCACCATTGGCTATGGTTACACAGCAATTGTTCAGCCTGCATAAGGAATTTTCCGGAGGCGGTAAAGTTGAAATTATGAAAGGATATACTCCAAAGTCCGACCATAAAGATTTATTAGCTATTGCCCGGTATTTTGCCCAAAAAGGCGATAGGGTACAAATCACGACAGGCATTCATTTCAAAGATGAAAAATACGAAAAAGTATTTGGAAGACTGAACGGAACCCCATACGAGCACAAGTGCCCGGATTTAATCATCAGCGGAAAGTATTATGAATACGAAAGTTTTGTACCGCCATTTAAAAAGCGTAAACTGGCTAATATGATTTCTCACGGCACAAAACAATCCTCCCGGATAATTATCAACAACAATAAAGGATGTAGTAACCGTTATATACTTGCAAATATACACAACAGGCTCATGGATAAGAAGTTCAAAAATAACATCGACGAGGTGTGGTTATATGAAAAAGGAAAAGTAAGACGGATATACAAAAAGAAATAGGGGTTTTTATTCCCCCATTTCCTATTCACAAGCAGTAATGGAACCCCATCCTGCGGGCGCACGTACCGTAGTACAGCTGAATACTTTCGTATCTGTTGCAAAAATACAATGTTTTTTCAAGACAACCATACAAAACACAAATAATTTTCATGTCTTAAAATATAAAAACCATTATTATGTTTTTAGTCAGACCGTTTCAAATACGCAATATCTTTTTAATCCGATGTTGATAGAGTGACGCTGTCATTATCTTCGGTAGGTTTCATGTAAGTGGTATTGTCTTTCAGTGTGGAGAGCGGATCCAGCAACGGCATATATGCCGACTTGAAGGTGTGCCATGCCTCATCCCGAAACAGCTGCTCTGACAAAAGCATGAAAAGCGTCACCCGAGAACACCAAGGTATCTTTATCCATTCCTATGCACTCTATCTTCTTCAAATCAAAAGAAGCGGAATTATCACATCCAAGCGTCCCCGTCATGCACGAGAGGCTCAGGAAGCAAAAAAACGATTTGTTTTCATTTTGATATTCACAACTTTTTTATTTAATGATTTTTACGCCGCCAAAGACAAATCAAATTGCTATCTTTGCGACGTTTTCATCATTAAAAAAAACAAATCACGAACAAGATAAAAGAATGGTCGTGTTATTTTGCTAATAAACAGTACATGAAAGAAATAAAAAATAACAGCACCGAAACGGTTCTGGTATATTGTAAAAATAACAACACAAGCAAAGCCGTTCCGTTAGGCTCGTCGTTAATGGAGATTTATGATTGGGTAGGAGCGCCGCTTCGCTTCCCTCCGATGAGCGCCCGCGTCAATCAGCGCGTGGAAGGACTGGACAGTCGCTGCTGGAGTCCAAAAGATATTGAATTTGTAGATTATACGCATCCTGCCGGCTACCGGACGTATATTCGTTCACTGTGTTACATCCTGACCAGAGCCGTGAACGATACCTTTCCGGAAGTAGCTATTAATCTGGAACATGCCATTTCCAAAGGGTATTACTGTACGTTCGAAGATGGCAGACTGCTTTCGCAGGCGGATGTCGAGCGAATCAAGCGACGGATGGAAGAAATTGTCCGCGCCGATATGCCTTTCCATCTGCAACACGTCCGTACATCCGATGCTATCCGGCTATTCCGCAAGTGCGGCATGGACGACAAGGCCTTGCTTGTCGAGACGGTCGGGATGGCTTATACGTCCTGTTACGAGATGGATGGATACATTAATTATTTTTATGGCTGCCTGCTTCCTTCCTCGGGTCACATACACTTGTTTGACTTGATTCCATACGAAGACGGGATGCTCTTGCGGGTGCCGCGTCGGGATGACCCGACCCGGCTGCCAGCCCTGTTTTTCCAGAAGAAAATGTTCCGGGCATACAAGGAATATTTGGTTTTTCAGCGTACATTAAAGATAAATTATGCAGGCGACCTGAACCGTGCGGTCGAAAACGGCGCTGCGCAGAAGATTGTCATGGTATCGGAAGCCATGCAGGAAAAACAGATTGCCCACATCGCCGAAGAAATTGCCCGGCGCTACCGGGACGGTGTGCGTGTGATTTTGATTGCCGGGCCTTCGTCTTCCGGAAAAACCACTTTTTGCCGTCGGCTGGAAATTCAGTTGATTACCAACCTGCTGCATCCTGTCGGTATTTCGCTGGACGATTATTACCTCAACCGCGAAGACACGCCCAGAGACGAAAACGGCGCGTATGATTTTGAATCGCTCTACGCCATTGACCTGCCTTATTTCGACAGCGATCTGCGGAAACTGATCGACGGCGAGGAAGTGGATATTCCTTCTTTTGATTTTGAAACGGGAAAACGTGTCTACCGCGGTGACAAATTGCAGATGAAAGCCAATTCCGTCCTGCTGCTGGAGGGCATTCACGGGTTGAATCCCGAACTCACGGCGAAGATACCGCCTCAAAACATTTTCCGGATATACGTCTCGGCGCTGACAACCATTTCTTTAGACGGGCACAACTGGATCCCGACCTCCGACAATCGTCTGCTCCGGCGCATTGTCCGCGATTACCGTTCGCGAGGTTATTCGGCCAAAGAAACCATTGCCATGTGGCCGCGCATACGTGAAGGGGAAGAAAAATGGATTTTTCCCTATCAGGAAAATGCCGATACCACGTTCAACAGCGCCATGATCTATGAACTGGCCGTGCTGCGCAAATTTGCCGAACCGATGCTGAGCGAAATCCGTGAGATGGATGACGAGAGCGCCGAAGCATACCGTTTGCTGCGTTTTTTGCGCTATTTCAGGTATATTCCGGTGGAAGAACTGCCCGCGACGTCATTGTTAAGGGAATTTTTGGGAGGAGGGCACTTTATGGAGTAAGATTTTTCGGAAAAATGCCCTCACAGCGACAGAAAATACGGAAAAAAGCCTCATTTTGAATCAAAATATATGCATACGAATCAAAATACAACAAAAAATACGTCCATAAAACCTATTGTTTCGTCCGTGAAAACGGGGGTTTTGTACAATAACACCCCGTTTTATGATATAGCAACATTTTTTTATATGAAAAGAGTTTGTCATATGATGGAAAATATTCAACTTTGCAGTTAGTTATACCGAATGGGTCTAAGGGATTCATATTTAAACAGGGTATTTCGCAGAACGGATTTTATCTATCTTTAATAAAAAAAGAATATGAAAAAGTGGATATTGCTATTTGGAATATGTTTGATGAGCGTCGAAGCTGCTTACAGCCAAGGATTTGTAGTAAAAAGCAACCTCTTGTATGATGCGACAACAAGCATCAATCTGGGCGTAGAATTTGCGTTGGGTGACCGGTGGACGCTTGATATAAGCGGCAACTACAATCCGTGGGTCTTTCCAAATACGCATGTGGTATACGAACCGGACGGAACTGCCAGGAGAATGAATGGCAAGTTTAAACATTGGATGATCCAGCCGGAACTCCGCTGGTGGACGTGTGAGAAATTTAACGGTCACTTCTTCGGCGCTCATCTACATGCAGCAAGTTTTAATGTGGGAGGACTGGTTTTCCTGCCAGACAATATCGGTGTGACCTATCCCGAACCTACGGACGAATGGAAATTCGGTACGGGGATTCGCTGGCAGCGTTTTGCCGGATGGCTGGCAGGCGCAGGCGTATCCTACGGTTATCACTGGATGTTGAGCGACCGGTTCAGCTTGGAGTTTTCGCTGGGCGTCGGATACGCCTATTTGAAATATGACAAGTACAACCCCTGTATTACCTGCAATGCGATAGAAGGGAGTAACTTTATGCATTATTTCGGGCCTACGAAAGCAGGCATTTCAGCTATATTTATCTTAAAGTAAGAGGAGGGAAAAGTGATGAAAAGAAAAATCGTATACCGTTTCTTGATTTTGTCCCTGCTGTCGGGATGTTTTACGCTGCACGCACAGCGACAGCAACAACCGGCACAGCGACAGCAACTGTCGACACAGAAACAAGAACCGCAGCCGTCCGGGCCGGAGCATATCCGGATTGTGCCGAAACAGATGGTACAGGATGGCGTCAATCTGAAGATCGACATGATCTTCGACATGAGCAATGTGCGCATAGGCAGTATGGAAAGCCATACGTTTACGCCCATCCTCGTGGCCGGAAAGAAGGAGCTGGAATTGCCCAAAGTCATTATCAAGGGCGGACGCCGCTACAAAGCCGATCAGCGCGCCGACAAACTGGCCGGCCGGCCACCGGTGGAACTTGCCAAAAATCAGAAAAAAATCACTTCTTCCGTTTATACGGTAGAAAAGTACAGCAAACGTGGCACCGTCCCGTATAAAATCTCCATTCCCTACCGGGACTGGATGGATGGCGCCAAAATGAATCTCCGCGAAGACGTCACGGGCTGTTGCGGCGTGGAAGAAGGCTCAATGGTATATAAAAATGTGTACAAAGAAGTTTCCAAGATCGACATAGATCCGAAATTCAGTTACATAGAACCGCAGCCGGAAGCCAAAAAGCGTCGTTCGGAAATCGGCAGAGCCTACCTCGAATTTCCGCGGGGCAAGAGCGTCATCGATCCGAATTTCAGCAACAACCGCAGAGAGTTGAACAAAATCAATGAAATGATCAACATCATTGCGACGGATCCGGACGTGGTCGTAACCAAGGTGGAGATGAGAGGATATGCTTCGCCCGAAAGTTCGGAAGCATTCAATAACGGCCTGTCGTTCAGACGCGCCCAGGCGATGCGCAATTACTTCACCCGGATGAGTACCATCCCGCAAGACCTGTTCCAAGTCGGTCGGGGCGGAGAAGACTGGAACGGTCTGGTAAGCCTGCTGGCAGACTATCCAGTGGCGCATAAGGGTGAAATCCTGCAGATTATCCATACGGTATATAATCTGGATGCACGCGAACAGCGCATCCGGGCAATTGCAAACGGTCAGCCTTACCGCCAAATCTTCCGCGACCTCTATCCGAAATTGAGGCGCGTGGATTGCGAAATTGAATTTACCGTACGTAACTTCACGCTTGACGAAAGTAAGGAACGTATCCGCAAAAAGCCGAAACAGCTTAGCCAGAGAGAAATGTACGACGTAGCGCGTTCGTACCAGAAAGGCAGTCGCGAATTTAATGAGACGTTGCTGACGGCGCGGAATCAGTTCCCCGAAGACGATATTGCCAACCTGAACGGTGCGGCGGCGGCGCTGTCGGAAGGCGATGCCGAACTGGCTGAGGAATACCTGTACAAGGTGCAAAATACAAACACGCCCGAATATGCGAACTGTCTCGGTGTATTCTACACGTTGACGGGAAATTTCGACGCGGCGGAAAAATTCCTGCGAAAGGCTGAAGCTGCCGGCATGACGGAAGCTGTGCATAACCTGGAGGAACTGGATCGGGTGCGTCCGCGGGCCAAAAAGGAAGCCCCGAGGCGGAGAACGCTGGATCCGGATGAAGAATAAATCTGTTTTGAATGAAATGACTGATATGAACAGTTAACTGGCTGTTGAGAGTAGGTAGTTGTGAAAAAGAGGGTTGATAAGCGAAAATCTTATCACTCTCTTTTTTTTAGTGATTACCTTAATTGAATCTTCCTGCCGGATCATTCCTGAAATGTTGCACAGAGGTGCGTGATGTGCGGAATCGAACGCGGTTTGTGCACTTTCGCACCTTTTTGCACCTGTTTCCGGATACTCTCTTTTTCTTAATTGCATACAAATTAGCAAATTGGTTGTTTGGCACGATATTTGCTTTTGAAAATATAAAAATGAAATTCTTTTTGATATGAAGAAAATAATACAACTTATCACGGGACTTTGGGTGGGTCTGTCTGTTTACGCACAACCTCTTCAGGAATCCGTCATCATACTGACAATGAACGAGGCGGTCGATCTGGCGCGCAGGCAGTCGCCGGATATCCTCTCCGCCCGACACAGTTTCCGGTCTTCGTACTGGAATTACTGCTATTACAAGGCTAATTACTTGCCGGCGCTGAATTTCAGTTCCACACCGAATTTCAATCACGCTATCAATTCAATCACACTGTCCGACGGTACGGCGCAGTTCATCCAGCAAAACCAACTGCTTACGAATGCGTCGCTGTCCATCACCCAGAACGTAGCCCTGACGGGCGGCAGCCTGTTTGTCGAAACGGGACTGCAACGCCTGGATGTGCTGAACCAGAACGAAACGACGTATAAATCCGTGCCGGTGGTTGCCGGGTTCCGGCAGTCGCTGCTGGGATATAACCAGTTGAAATGGGATCGGAAAATCGAACCGCTCCGCTTCGAGGCGGCAAAGAAGACGTACGTCGAAATGATTGAACTGGTCTCGGCCAACGCTGTCATGAAGTTTTTCAACTTAGTCAAGGCGCAGACGAACCTGGAAATCGCACAGACCAATTACGCGAATGCCGACACCCTGTATGCCTTTGCTCAAGGCCGCTACAAGATCGGTACCATCACCGAGAACGAGATGCTCCAGTTGGAAGTCAACAAGCTGAGCGAAGAGAGTAACCGGCTGAGCGCCCAGTTGGAGGTGGACGACTGCACGGAAGCGCTTCGCGCCTACCTTGGCATCAAGGAATCGTCGCCGATTGTGGTACGGACAGACCCGGCGATTGCGCTGGAGGCCGTCCGCGTGGCCGAGGCGCTGCAATATGCGTTGACGAGCAGTCCCGACATTGTGAACATGCAGTTGGCCGAACGCGAAAGCGACAGCCGCGTGGCATACGCCAAGGGAACTACCGGCCTGAAGGCCGATTTGTACATGCGTTTCGGACTGGCGCAGACGGGCAAGACGATGGAAACGGCTTACCGGAATCCGCTGAACGAACAGTATGTGGAGGTCGGCATCAGTTTTCCCGTCCTCGACTGGGGACGGAGCAAGGGGCAGGTGCAAGTGGCCAAGTCCAACCGCGACATGGTCTACGCACAGACAGACCAGTACCGCACCAACTTCGAGATGAACGTGATCAAGACCGTCAAGCAGTTCAACGTGCAAAAGAACCAGTTGACGGTAGCCATCAAGGCCGACTATACGGCCGAGCGGCGGAGCGACGTCGCCCGCAAGCTCTACCTGCTGGGCAAGTCGACCATCCTCGACCTGCACGCCTCCATCACCGAAAAGGATACGGCCAAACGAAACTACATCAACACGCTCTACAATTACTGGTCGCTTTATTATACCTTGCGCAGTATTACGCTGTTCGACTTTGAAAAGAATATCCCGATTACGGAAGACTATGAATTATTAATCAACTAAGAAAACAAAACGATGGACATCCCAATTAAAAAGAAACATCCCGCAGTACGATACAGGTACTCGATTTTGGCGGGACTGCTGGTGACCGCATTACTGATTTATCTGTTAGTGGCAGGACTTGGCCCCCAGCGTCTGCGTTACGAAGCCGGCAAACTGACGATTGCAGAAGTCAAGCGCGACAAGTTTATGGAATACATTGACGTGGAAGGCGTGATTCAGCCCCGGCTGACCCTTCGGATCAACAGCTACGAGACCGGCAACGTGGAACGGATCGTCGCCGAAGACGGCAGCCTGCTCAAGGCCGGCGACACGATTCTGGTACTCAGCAATCCCGATTTGATCCGCACCATCGAAGACCAGTACGACGAACTGGCCAAGCAGCAGCTCGGTTATCAGGAAAAACAGATTGAGATGGAACGCCAGTCGTCCGAACTCAAACGCAACAGCCTGAAGACAAGTTATGAACTGGAACGACTGAGCAAGGAAAACGAACTGAACGAAGAGGAGTACAGCTTGGGCATCAAAAGCAAGGCGCAGTATGAAGTCTCCCTTGACGAATACATCTTCAACAAGGAGAATACGCGCCTGATACGGGAAGAACTGAAACACGATTCGCTCCTGAACGGGATTCAGACCGACCTGCTGCGGAGCGACCTGAGCCGCGAAGAAAAACGCTATGAACGGAGCCGCGAACGCCTGCAATACCTCATTGTCCGTGCGCCGGTCGACGGGCAGTTGAGTTTCGTCAACGTCATTCCCGGCGAACGGGTCGCCGCCGGTACGAACATCGGTGAACTGAAAATTGTCGACCGGATCAAGGTCAGCGCCAAGCTGAACGAGTATTACATCGACCGTGTGACGGCGGGGCTGCCGGCTACTGCCTCCTATCAGAACGAAAAATATTCGCTGAGAATCATCCGGATCAATCCCGAAGTCCGCGACCGTCAGATCGAAGTCGACCTGGTTTTCACGGATCGCCTCCCGGACAATGTCCGCATCGGAAAGAGTTTCCGCCTGCAAATCGAACTGGAACAGCCCGAAGAGGCGCTGGTGGTAGACCGGGGCAATTTCTTCCAGGCGACCGGCGGACAGTGGATTTTTAAACTTAATGACGACGGCGGGCGGGCGGTCAAGACGCCGATCTCCATCGGACGGCAGAATCCCCGCCAATACGAAGTGCTGGAGGGCCTCAACGACGGCGACAAAGTCATCGTCTCCGGATACGACCACTTCGGCAACGCCGAAGAAATCGTAATTAATGATTAATGGTTAATGATGAATGATTAGGGGGGAGTGGTTAATGATGTTACCGACGGCTGTTCTACTAACTACTAACTACTGACTGCTAACTACCTGTAAAATAATAAACCCGAGGCTTGGCGGCCTCATAATAATTAATAATTAATAATTGAATTGACATGATTAAGACAGAAGATTTGACGAAAGTATTTCGTACGGAAGAAGTGGAAACGTATGCTTTGAATAAAGTGAGTTTCGAGATTAAGGCGGGCGAGTTTGTCGCCGTCATGGGGCCTTCGGGCTGCGGAAAGTCGACGCTGCTCAATATCCTGGGACTGCTCGACAACCTCAGCCGGGGAACGTATGTACTGAATGGCGTGGACGTCAGCCGGCTTTCCGAGTCGGAACGCACCCGCCTGCGCAAGGGCGTGATCGGGTTCGTATTCCAGAGTTTCAACCTGATCGACGAGCTGAGCGTGTATGAGAACATCGAACTGCCGCTGCTCTATATGGGCATTGCGCCGTCGGAGCGGAGAAAAAAGGTGTTTGAGGTGATGGACAGGATGCAGATCGGGCATCGCACGAAGCATTTCCCGCAGCAGCTCTCCGGCGGTCAGCAGCAGCGCGTGGCCATTGCCCGTGCCGTGGTGGCCAACCCCAAGCTGATTCTGGCTGACGAGCCGACCGGGAACCTGGACTCCAAGAACGGTCTGGAGGTGATCAACCTGCTCTCCGAACTGCATAAGGATGGCGCGACCATCGTGATGGTCACCCACTCGCAGCACGACGCCGGATATGCCAAACGCATCATTAACCTGTTCGACGGGGAGATTGTCTCCTCCCTGCAACGTATTTAATGGTGTAACTGCTCAGATTCGAGATACCCCGCTGCCGGAGGAATTTTCTACGTCGCCAGAGGAATTTTCTACGAAATCGGAGGAATTTTCTCCGGAACAGGACATTTATTTCCGAAATCGGAGGATTTTTCTCCGAACGCGGAGGATTTTTTTCGAAATTGGAGGAATTTTCTCTGAAGCCGGAGGAATTTTCTCCGAAATCAGAGGAATTTTCTCCAAAAACCGAGATAAATCTCTCCGAAGGCGGAATAAATCTCTCCGAAGGCGGAATAAATCTCCCCGAAGGCGGAATGAATCTCCCCGAAGGCGAAGTAAATCTCCCCGCAGTCGGAGTAAATCTCCCCAAAGGCGAAGTAAATCTCCCCAAAGGCGGAGTAAATCTCCTCGAAGGCGGAGTAAATCTCCCCACAGGCGGAGTAAATCTTCCCGAAGGCGGAGTAAATCTCCCCGAAGGCGGAGTAAAGTTCTCCGCCGCCGGAGTAAAGTTCTCGAAAGTCCATGAGCAAAGTGATTACTAATGAAGAATTGTGACCGCCGCTCCCTCCCCTCCCTTGTGGGGAGGGGTCGGGGGAGGGGTTAAATAACTTTAATAATAAAAATATGAACAGATGGTTGGACGTCAAGTCCTTTTTTAGATTTTTGGGTAAGAACAGGTTTTACACCCTTATCAATGTGTTTGGTTTGTCGGTATCGTTAATGTTTGTGATACTGATAACCGTGTATACGACGCAGGAGCTGTCGGTCGACACCTTTCAGGAGAAAGCCGACCGGATTTATATCCTGGGCAATGAAGCATATCCCGGCTCTGCCTGGAAGCTGGGCAGCCGTCTCAAAGAGCGGTATCCCGAGATAGAGCAAGTCTGCAGTGCGATAAGTGAGCAGAAAAGTACCCCGGTGGAGATTATCGACCGCAGGGTAAAGGCAGACCTGCTTTTTGCGGACAGTACATTTTTCGACGTCTTTTCCTTTGAATTAGTCAGCGGAGACCGGCAGCGGGCGATAGCCGCCACCGACGGGGCTGTCATCTCCGAATCCTTTGCCCGCAGGGTTTTCCCGGACACCGACCCCCTGGGGCAGACGCTCCGGATGTACGATTCCTTAGAAGTGACGGTCAGGGGCGTGATGAAGGATATCCGCCGCTCGGCCATCCCCTATGCCGACATCCTGCTGCGGATCGAAAACGTAGATCATTTAAATCAGGGACTTTCCTCCGAAAGATTCAGTAACTATGGCACTACCCTACTTTTCCTGCTGGAAAGGGAAAACGCAAACCTCCGCGCCCGGGAAGCCGACATACTGGAATGGTTTAAGGAAATCGTGTGGCTTTACAGGGACGGACATGCCAAACAGGTGGTGCTTGTCCCGTTGCGGGAGATTTACTTCTCCGACCGGTATCCTATGTTCAAAGGCGCTTACAACGGCTGGATAGTAAATTTCGGCGACCGTTCGCTGGTGATGATCCTGATGTGGGCAGGAATCCTGATCCTGCTGTTCGCCGTGATCAACTACATCAACCTGACGACGGCACAGGCCGGTTTCCGGGCGAAGGAGATGGCCATGCGCCGGCTGCTGGGTTCGAGCCGGGGAGAGCTGTTCACGCGCCTGATGATGGAATCCACGCTGCTGTGCCTGCTTTCATTCATCGTCGGCCTGACGCTGGCCGCCGTCGCTGCGCCGTATGCCGGTCAACTGGTAGAGCGTTCGCTGGATCTGGCCGGGGCTGTCACGCCGCTCAGCGTGGCAATGGCAGCCGGAGTCATCCTTGTGCTGGGCGCCGTTTCCGGTCTCCTGCCGGCGATGGTGATTTCGAACGCCAAACCGATAGAGATTGTACGGGGTGGTTTCCGCCGGAGGACCAAGATGGTTTTCAGCAAAGGGTTTATCACGTTTCAGAACGCCGTCACCATCGCCCTGATAGCGGCCTCAATCACCATGATTGCCCAGGTGAAGCACCTGATCAACGCACCGCTGGGGTATCGCACGGAAAATCTGATTACGATTAATTTCTCTCACAGGGGGGAGGAGAAGAACGATAAACGGCTGTTTGCCGAGGAACTCAAACGGCTGCCCATGGTCAAACGGACGGGATTCAGTGCGGGCACGCCGTTTAACAGGGGAAACAACCATACGATGAAGCAGGATGGCAAACAGATCAGTTTCCAGCATTTTGTCTGCGACGAGGTCTTTTTCGAGATGATCGGGTGGGAAAAGCTGCGTGACAATCAGGTCTCGGGCGAGGCGTATTACCTGAACGAACGCGCCCTGAAGGAGCTTGAAATTGGAGAAGACGCGCCGACGTTCCTCTACTACGGGAAACCTACGCCGATAGCCGGCGTGCTCCGGGATTTCCAGCTGCACAACATCTCCACTCCGCCCAGTCCGGTGATGGTGCAGGTCAGAAAACTGGAGGAGTTTGAAGCATGGCAGTTCTGGAACCTCACGGTCGAGGTCGAGGGTCATCCGGGGAAGGCTTACCGCGCCGTGAAGGAAGTTTATGAACGCATCTTCCGGAGCGAGTTTGACGGGGAATTTATCGATCAACAGGTGGCGGCTTCCTTCGATGCGGAACGGCGTACCTCGCGGCTGCTGATGCTCTTTACCGCCGTGGCCATCCTGATTTCCCTGCTGGGGCTGCTGGCGATGTCGACTTATTTCATCCGGCTCCGGGCAAAGGAGATCGCTATCCGCAAGGTGTTCGGCTCTACCAATCCCGAAGCGCTCCGGCGGCTGGTGTCGACGTTCCTGAGTTACGTACTGGTGGCTTTTGTGGTGGCCGCGCCCGTGACGTGGTTCCTGATGCAGCGGTGGCTGTCGGGCTATGCCAGCCGGATCCGGCTCAGTCCGTGGATATTCGTTGCAGCCGGCTTGTTCTGTCTGCTGGTGTCCTTCGTGACCGTCTTCTTCCAGAGCTATGCAGCCGCTAATGCTAACCCGGTGAAAAATATCAAAACAGAATGAACCCCTCCCCCGACCCCTCCCCACAAGGGAGGGGAGAGTACCGTACTTTGCAAGTCAGTTTGCTG
>JAITAY010000369.1 GCA_031283915.1 Tannerella sp. | reverse complement strand
AAGGATGCATCCCTAACGGGATGCAGATAGAGACGTCGTAAAAATGCTACCGAGCGATGCATCCCTATCGGGATGCTCTACTACAGCCTTTTAGCGCTTAACTTGATGACATTGAGTTTTAACTGACGGATAAAAAGGAGGGCAAGAAAGCGCGTGGGCGGATGCTCTTTTTTATGCTGACGGGCATGCACAAAACTGTACCGCGTGCAGTATAATGGTTAATGGTTAATGATTAATGATTATGCCGCGCGCAGTATAAAACTGACGGGTAAATAGACGGGCTACGCACAAAACCATGCCGCGATAAGTATAACTACTATCTACTATCTACTAACTACCTCTTTATGCATAGAATGATACCGCGTGCAGTATAAAAATAGCACTTCAAAGCATATTTGAATCCGCCGCGGGAAATGATTACTTTTGCCCGCACAAAAACAACTGGACAGATGCAGCGTATTTTTTTAATCGGTTACATGGGCGCCGGGAAAACGACCCTGGGGAAAGCGTTTTCGAAACAGCGGAACCTCTCATTCATTGACCTGGATCACTTCATCGAAGAGCGTTACCGTCAAACGATCCCTCAAATCTTTGAGGAAAAAGGCGAAGAGGGCTTTCGCGAAATAGAGCGGGAAACGCTCCGCGAGGTGGGCGAGTTTGAGGATGCCGTGATTTCAACGGGGGGCGGAACGCCTTGCTTTCATGGAAACATGGCGTATATGAACGCGACGGGAACGACGGTTTATCTGAAAATTTCCGTCGAAGAACTGGTCAAACGTACGGAACCGTACCGGGAAACGCGCCCGGTATTGAAAAACCGTTCGGGGGAGGAATTGAGGCGGTTCATAGAAATATCCCTCTCCGAACGCAGCCGCTACTACGAACAGGCGGCCATTGTGCTCCAGGCCGACGCGATGGTTACCGGGGCTGAGGTGAATACGCTGGTTACATGCCTTGAAAAGGCGCTGTTTTCATAAAAAAGTCAAATGTCAATTTGCTTCGGCGGAAAATGACTACTTTTGGACAGTAAAACAATCTATGACTTGAATTAAGTACGGAACGCAGAGCTACTTATCGCATCGTGAAAGATCTTGGGCTGCTTTGCGGAACTCAGATTGAATTAAAAAAAGTCTAATGAATTTTGATACTTGCTTACAATGACAGAATCAACAAAAGTAACGACCCCGGATCAGGTCGTCATTCGTTTTTCGGGAGACAGCGGTGACGGGATGCAACTGACCGGGACGATTTTCTCTAACCTTTCCGCCATCTTTGGAAATGAAATCTCTACTTTTCCGGATTACCCGGCCGAGGTACGCGCTCCACAAGGGTCGCTTAGCGGAATTTCCGGTTTTCAGGTGCATTTGGGTTCGAAGAAAATTTATACGCCGGGCGACAAGGCCGACGTACTGGTAGCCATGAACCCCGCTGCGTTGAAGGTGAACGCAAAACGGCTTAAACCCAACGCGGTCATCATCATCGACACGGATTCCTTCCAGGCCAAAGACCTCGCCAAAGCCCGGTTCACAACCGACGATCCGTTCACGGAACTGGGCATTGCGAACCGACAAATCGTTTCCGCGCCCGTCTCGACGATGGTGCGTGAGGGATTGGCGGAATTGGGTCTGGACAACAAATCCGTGCTGCGGTGCAAGAACATGTTTACGCTGGGGCTGGTGTGCTGGCTGTTTGAGCGGCCCTTAGACCACGCCATGCACATGCTGCAAAACAAATTTGCGAAGAAACCCCTCATCGCCCGGGCGAATATCAAGGCGCTGACCGACGGTTACAATTACGGAAACAACATTCATGCTTCCGTCTCCATCTACCGGATCGAAAGTACGCATATCCCGCCGGGGTTTTACACCGACGTCAACGGAAACACGGCGACGGCCTACGGCCTGATTGCCGCCGCCGAGAAGGCCGGACTGAAATTGTTCCTTGGCAGTTACCCGATTACGCCGGCCACGGAAATCCTGCAGGAGCTGGCCAAACGGAAAGACCTGGGTGTGATCACCGTGCAGGCCGAAGACGAAATTGCAGGCGTCTGTACCGCCATTGGAGCCGGTTTTGCCGGTTGCCTGGGCGCCACCTCCACCTCCGGACCCGGGCTGGCGCTGAAGAGCGAAGCCATCGGACTGGCCGTCATGGCCGAACTGCCGTTAGTCGTGATTGATGTGCAGCGGGGCGGCCCGTCGACCGGGATGCCGACCAAAAGCGAGCAAACCGATCTGATGCAGGCGCTCTATGGACGTAACGGAGAAAGCCCGGTCGCCGTCCTGGCTGCTACTACGCCCACCGACTGTTTCGACGCTGCTTTCTGGGCGGGCAAACTGGCGCTCGAACACATGACGCCCGTCATCCTCCTGACCGACGGATTCGTGGCCAACGGCGCCGCCGCGTGGCGGATTCCCGACCTGGATACGTACCCGGACATCGAGCCGAATTACGTTTCCCGCTATACGGGCGATGCGCCCTGGAAAGCCTACCGGCGCGACGCGGAAAGTTTGGTGCGCTACTGGGCAGTCCCCGGTACGGAAGGCTTCGCCCACCGCATCGGCGGATTGGAAAAGGATTATCTCACCAGCGCCATCTCGATTGATCCGGACAATCATCAGAAAATGGTAACCACCCGGCAAGCGAAAATTGACAAGATAGCCGATCATATCCCCGAACTGGAAGTGGCCGGCGACCGGGATGCCGATTTGCTGATTGTGGGATGGGGAGGAACTTCCGGCCATCTGTACGAAGCGATGGAAATCATGCAGCAGCAGGGCAAAAAAGTAGCCGTAGCCGTATTCCGGTTCATCCGGCCATTGCCGAAAAATACCGCGGAGACGCTGGGCCGGTACCGGAAAGTGGTCGTAGCCGAACAAAACAACGGCCAGTTTGCCGATTATTTGCGCAGCAAGATCGACGGATTCCATCCCAGCCAATTCAACCGCGTCAAGGGACAACCGTTTGTCGTATCCCGTTTGGTTGAAGAATTTACAAAAATAATGGAGGCTTGAAATATGAATACAGAGATTAACTATACTCCCCAGGATTATAAAAGCGACCAGTATGTACGCTGGTGCCCGGGTTGCGGCGACTACGCCACCCTCAACAGCCTGCACAAGGCGATGGCCGAACTGAACATCCCGCCGCACCAAATGGCGGTGATTTCCGGCATCGGATGTTCGTCGCGTTTGCCTTATTACCTGAATACGTATGGATTTCATACGATTCACGGACGCGGGGCGGCCATTGCCACGGGCGTGAAAACGGCCCGTCCCGACCTGAGCGTCTGGCTGATTACGGGCGACGGAGACTGTCTGGCCATTGGCGGCAATCACTTTATCCATGCCGTTCGACGCAATGTTGACCTGAACATTGTGCTGATGAACAATAAAATATACGGCCTGACCAAAGGACAGTATTCCCCGACTTCCGACCGCGGATTCGTTTCAAAAAGTTCGCCCTTCGGCACGGTGGAAGACCCCTTCATTCCGGCGGAATTGACGCTGGGTGCACGCGGACGGTTTTTTGCCCGGACGATCGACGTGGATTTGGCCAACCAGGCCGAAGTCTTTGTCGCTGCCGCGCGTCACAAAGGGACATCCGTAGTGGAAGTGTTGGACAACTGTGTGATCTTCAATGACGGAATACACAAAATCATTACCGACAAGACGTTTCGTGCGGAGAAAACCATCGTGCTCCGTCACGGCGGAAAGATGCTGTTCGGACAGAACCGGGAGAAGGGGCTTGTGCTGGACGGACTGAAATTGAAGGCCGTGACCGTTGGCGAAGACGGCTATACAGGGGATGATATACTGGTACACGACGCGCAGGAGCAGGACATGACGCTGCACCTGATGCTTGCCCTGATGGGGGGAGACCGCCTGCCGGTAGCCCTGGGCGTGATTCGCGATGTGGAAGCGCCCGCCTATGACGAGTCCGTAGCGAAGCAAATCAGCGAAGTGCAGGCGAATAAACCGATCCGTAAACTGCATGATTTGTTGATGAGCGGCGAAATCTGGGAAATCAAATGAGGATGTTCAGCGTGGAATAGAAAAAGGAGGGTGTGTCAGAAGTCACATCCTCTTTTTTTTGCAAAACGAAAATTTCATCCTTCTTTGTTTTTCAAAAAATTACATGAGACGCGCAAATGGATGAATAAGTGGAATGACAGCGATTTAAACGGATGTAACCGCTGCTC
>JAITAY010000355.1 GCA_031283915.1 Tannerella sp. | reverse complement strand
AGGGATGCATCGCTCGGTAGCATTTTTACGACGTCTCTATCTGCATCCCGTTAGGGATGCATCCTTAACAGGATGCAATAGAGGGTTATACCGGTTTATACCGGTTTATCTACCGGGCGATGCATCCCTGGCGGGATGCCGGAAACAAAATCTTAACTTGATGACATTGAGTTTTAACTGACGGATAAAAAGGCGGGTGGGCGGATACCCTTTTCTATGCTGGCGGGCAATGCACAAAACTGTACCGCGCGCAGTATAAATGGCACTGCACCCCCTTTCGGCTTTTCATTTGATCATCTCCATAGAAATACGTATCTTGCAGCGTTTTTCGGACGGGGAGATTTTACCGCATCATGCCCTCGCCGTTCAACTTTTTAATATAGAAGATTATGTACGGAACTTTTCAACAATATTTGGCGAAGGAACTGACCGCGATTCGAACAGCCGGTTTATACAAGCAGGAGCGAATCATCCGGACGGCGCAACAGGCGGATATACGGGTGAATGACCAGGAGGAGGTATTGAATTTCTGCGCCAACAATTACCTGGCTCTCTCCAATCATCCGCGCCTGATCGAAGCTGCCAAAAAGGCAATGGATACACATGGCTACGGCATGTCCTCCGTCCGTTTCATTTGTGGCACGCAAGACCTGCACAAAATGCTTGAAGCGGCTGTATCGGACTATTTTCAGACAGACGACACCCTTCTTTATGCGGCCTGTTTCGACGCTAACGGAGGGCTGTTCGAGCCGCTTTTTTCGGAAGAAGATGCCATCATTTCCGACGCGCTGAACCATGCATCCATCATCGACGGCATACGCCTGAGCAAAGCCAAACGCTATCGCTATGCCAATGCGGACATGGCGGATCTGGAACGCTGCCTGCAGGCTGCCCGGGCACAACGCTACCGCATCATCGCTACGGACGGCGTCTTTTCGATGGACGGCAATGTGGCTCCGATGGACAGGATTTGCGAGCTGGCGGAAACATACGACGCCCTGGTGATGGTCGACGAGTCGCATTCGGCAGGTGTCGTCGGGGCTACGGGACACGGCGTGGCTGAGGAATTCGGCCTGTACGGGCGGATTGACCTTTTCACCGGCACGCTGGGAAAATCCTTTGGCGGTGCGCTGGGTGGTTTCACGACCGGACGGAAGGAAATCATCGACTTGCTGCGGCAGCGTTCGCGACCCTACCTGTTCTCCAACTCATTGCCCCCGGCCGTTGTCGGCGCGGGTATCGAGGCCTTCAGGATGCTGAAAGAAAGTCATGCCCTGCACGACAAACTGCTTGAGAATGTCGCTTATTTCCTCGATCACATGCAGACGGCAGGCTTTGACATCCGGCCGACCCGGTCGGCCATCTGCGCCGTCATGCTGTACGACGCTCCGCTGTCGCAGGAATTTGCCCGCCGGATGCAGCAGGAAGGGATTTATGTGACGGGATTCTATTATCCGGTTGTGCCGGAGGGACAGGCACGTATCCGTGTACAACTGTCCGCCGGTCACGAAAAAGTCCACCTGGACAGGGCTGTTGCCGCATTTGTCAAAACAGGGAAAGCCTTGGAGGTCATTTAAAGGAATCGTCCGATGGAGGAATGTATACAACCGAGTAATTTTCACTGTCACTGTACTTTTTGTGACGGACACGGTCGACCGGAAGACTATGTCGAAACGGCGCTTGCTCAACATTTCCGCGCCTGTGGATTCTCCTCTCATTCGCCCCTGCCGTTTGAAACGTCCTGGAACATGTCTGCAGGTCATATGCCCGAATATATCCTTGAGATCAACCGGTTGAAGGAGAAATACAGCGGACGGACGGAGATTTACCTGGGACTGGAAATTGATTACCTGGACGAAACGTACAATGCGTCCATTCCCTTTTTTCAATCGCTCCCGCTGGACTACCGCATCGGGTCGCTGCATTTCCTGCCCTGGCAGCGGCCGCTGACGGAAGAGAACATGACCTGTATTGACGGCTCTTTCGACCTCTTTGCCGGGCTTGTAAAGGAACGCTACGGGGGTGACGTGCGGCGGATCACAAAGCATTTTTTCGATACTTCCATGCAAATGGCGGAAGCAGGCGGCTTCGACATTGTCGGTCATGCAGATAAAATTTACATGAACGGATGTCTTTATCCCGGCTTCGACCTCCCGGCTGACTGGTACCGGAAACCGTTTGAGGATTACCTTTGCCTGATTGCCGAAAAAGGCTATGTCATGGAGATCAATACCAAGCATTTCCTGCGGAAGGGGCAAACCTGTCCGTCGCTGAATGCGTTGAAACGGTTACACCGTCTCCGTATCCCGGTCATGGTCAATTCCGATTGCCACATCCCCGCCCGGCTGAACGACGGGCGAAACGAAATCCTCGTTTTGCTGCGGGAAACCGGTTTCCGGACGACGCGCGAACTGGTGAGCGGAACCTGGCAGGACGTGCCGATCGGCTAAGCAGACTTTTCATCACACCGTATGTTATCATTCAAACCCATCTCGATAGCCGACAAGGATGCGATTACGGCCTGTACTTATCCGGGTCGTTTCCTGAATTGCGACTTTGCCTTTGCCAACATGTGCAGTTGGCGTTTCCTCCATGACAGTGAATTTGCCATTGTCGACGGGTTCCTGCTGATTCGCTTCCGGATCGAAGAAAAGGGACGGAAGCATCAAGTGTACATGTTTCCCGTCGGCAACGGGGACTTCAGGCATATCATCACCGTGCTCGAAGACGACGCTCGCGCAAACGGTCATCCGCTATGGATACTTGGCGTCACGCCGGATGAAAAAAAGATCCTGGATCAAGTCTTCCCTTCGGAGTTCATCTACCTCCCCGAACGCGATTACTATGACTACATCTACCTGCGCAGCGACCTGCAACAACTGAAAGGCAAGAAATATCAGGCGAAACGAAACCATATCAACCGGTTCGAAAACAAATACCGGTACGCCTACCTGCCACTCATGCCGGACCTGGTGCCGAAGTGCATGGAACTGGCATGTAAGTGGTACAGAGACAACCGCACCGAAGAGGCGGCCGAAGACCTGAAAGATGAACACCGTTCGATGGTTTTTGCCCTCAATCATTTCAGGGAACTGGACTTGAGGGGTGGCGCCCTCTGCGTAGACGGCGAGATCATCGCCTTTACCTGCGGTTCGGCGATCAACCATTATACGTTCGGCGTGCACATGGAAAAGGCGGACATCCGCTACGACGGCGCATTCAGCGTGATCAACCGGGAATTTGTGTCTCGCCTTCCGGAACAGTTCCTCTATATCAACCGCGAAGAAGATCTGGGCATTCCCGGCCTGCGCCACGCTAAACTCTCTTATCATCCGGTGATTCTGCTGGAGAAAAATACGGCTATCAAACGACGCTGAACCATGAAAGAGCAAGTGATGGAACTATGGAAGATGTCGTTCGACGATTCGGACGATTTCGTTCAACTCTATTTCAACCGTGTATACAGGGAAGAAAACGTACTGGCGCTCTGTGAAAACGGGAGAGTGATTTCGGCTTTGCAAATGCGTCCCTGCGAGATGAGTTACTGCGGGACTGTCATTCCGGCCGCATACGTATGCGACGTCTGTACCCTGCCTTCCGAACGCGGCAAGGGCTGGATGAGCCGGCTGATGCATCAGGCGCTGGAGGTAATGCGCGAGCGGGGCTATGCGATTACCACCCTGATCCCTGCCACCGAAAGCCTTTTCGGGCTGTATGAGCGATTCGGATATGCAAAGGCGTTCGACCATTCCATTGAAATGCACTTCATCGAAAATACGCCGCCCGATCCGTCACCCTGCCGGATCGTCTCCGGCCGGCAGCTCCCGCCGGAAACCCTCTACGCTTACTACAACCTCAAGCAGCAGGAACATCCCTGTACCGTCCTGCACTCGGCAGAGGGCTGGGAAATCCTGCTGCAAGACTGCCGCATGGCCGGCGGCGAGGCCTGGCTTGTCCTGTGGCACGATCTCCCCGTCGGTATGGCGCTGGCCATACCGGACGACGGCATGATGTATGTCAAGGAAATCATCTGCGAAAATGCGGACATCCGTTACTTCCTTGTCCAGCACATCATGAATCAATCCGGCAATACCATGGCGCTCGTCCACTGTCCCCCCGTCCTGTCTAACGCACGCCCTTACGGCATGGCGCGTGTGCTCGACCCGGCCAGGATGACCGACCTTTATCTCTCATACTACCGGCCGGAAGACACCGCCCCTCTGCAGAACACAGACATCGGCCGTCTCACCCAGACCCTCCTTCGCTACGACCGGCGGGAAGCCCGGATGAACCTGATGCTGGATTAATACCTGAGTTTCGGATAAGAAAAGGCAAAAATAGAGTGGTAAGTATCAAAGTCAACCGACTACTATTCTACTATACTGCCCGCGGTATAGTTTAGTGCATTGCCCGTCAGGGCATTCACCTCTGTTTATGAATCCTCTAACGGGGAACAGAAAAAGGGATACCCGTTTTTCTATTGATATGATTCCCCTGCGGGGAAGATATGCATCTGCACAAAATCATACCGCGGGCAGTATAACCATTAATCATTAACCATTAATTTACATTCTTTCGGGTACGTTAATGCCCAGCAGCGACATGCCCGACCGTATGATCTCCGCTACTTTGGCTGACAACGCCAGCCGCTCCTGGCGGACGGATTCGTCCGGCTCGTTCAGGATGGAATAGTCGTGGTAAAACTGGTTGTACTCCTTCACGAGGTCATAAACATAGTTGGCTATGCAGGCCGG
>JAITAY010000316.1 GCA_031283915.1 Tannerella sp. | reverse complement strand
TCCAACGACTGAAAATGCGCGCATACCGGGGTATGTAAGCATTTTCAGGAGGAAGTAGGGTGAAAAACAGACCCGTAAATGGGTGGTTTATTTTCAGACAGCTCCTTAGCAGGGATTATCTGCGGATTTTCCTAACTTTGCGCCAAATTAAAACAAATGGAATATTTCCGTATAACAGGAAAGTATGGACGATGGGTACTGACCGCATGGCTGACGGTTGCAGGTACCGGCTACCTCTGTGCACAACAGTACCTGGAACGGGTCTATCAAACCGACAGCCGGATAGATTCGCTTCATAAAGGCAAACTGTATGTGACGGTGGACAATCTTAATTTTTTCAGAAACAACGAATGGGCTACGGTGATGACGCCCGGGTACACGTTGCCCGGTTTCTGGTTGCAGCCCAAAATCGCGTATTATCCGATGAAAAATATCAAGATAGAAGCCGGACTACATTCACTCTGGCTCTGGGGAACGAACCGCTATCCGTCGTATGCTTACAGCCAGCTGCCGCAGTGGGAAGGCGAGGCGTCGAGCAGTTTTGTGCATGTTTTTCCTTACCTGCGGGCACAGGTGGCGTTTTCCGATCGGGTACAGCTTGTTTTGGGCGACCTCTACGGCGGCGCCAATCACCGTCTGATAGAGCCTTTGTATAATCCGGAATTGAACCTGACGGCAGACCCGGAAAGCGGTCTGCAACTGCTTTACAATGCGCCCTGGATGGATTTGGATACGTGGGTGAACTGGACACAGTTCATCTACCGCTCGGACGCCAAACAGGAAGCTTTCTGTTACGGGCTGTCCATTCGCCTGAAAGCCAACCGGCCGGAATCGCCGCTTCACCTTTATTTCCCGCTTCAGGCGCTGGCACAGCACCAGGGAGGACAAATTGATATGACGGATCTGCCCGTGCAAACGGTAATGAATGGTGGGGCCGGAGCCGGATTGGACTGGAATCTGCACGGAGGTCTGCTCAGGCAAATCTCGCTGGAATGGGACGTGGCCGGTTATTATCAACATGCCGGCAACCGATGGCCGTTGAAAAGCGGCTACGGGACTTATACGGCTCTTTCCGCCGGCATCGCCGACTTCCGGATCAAGTCTGCCTACTGGAGATGCGACCGTTTCATCTCTCTGCTGGGAAATTCGCTGTTCGGAGCGCCTTCCCTCTCCATAGAGGATGCGTACTTTGAACGCCCCGAGATGGTGACCCTGAGCCTGTCCTACACCCGTTCCTTTGGGGCCGGATATGCGTTGGGGATTGATTTCGACCTTTACCAGCGCTTTGCCGGCCGCCTGAATGACCCGGCGTCAGGCATCTCCCGTGTGGGAGCCAAGTACAACTATTCTTTCGGCATCTATTTCCGGGTCAATCCCTCGTTTCTGATAAAGTAATGCAGAACGGTGAGCCTGCATCGAGAAAACCTCGACGGGCGAAGGACATTCATGGTTTTCTGTAACGAATTTGAAAGGCATCCGTCGGTCTCCTCCGTTGCATAGACAGGATTACAACTTGTGTATATCATCATGTCAATGTAATTCTTTCTCTTTAAGCAGGTAATAAAAAAACAGCAAATAACTTGTATATATAATCGATTTGCCGTAATTTTGCTGCCGTTTTTGATTTGAGAACGAATAAAGCAAAAAAACAGCAAGAAAATCATGGCAGTAGCAGTTATTATGCCGAAGCAGGGACAGTCTGTGGAGAGTTGTATCCTGACGGAAGTGAAGAAGAAAAAAGGCGACACTGTGGCAGTGGGAGACATCCTGTTTGCTTACGAAACCGACAAGGCGTCGTTTGAAGAAGAGGCGAAGGTAGCCGGAACGGTGCTGGACGTCTTTTTCGGCGAGGGTGACGAGATACCCGTATTAACCAATGTAATGGTCATTGGCAATCCCGGCGAAGCGATCGAGGCATTTCGGCCGGGCGGCGGGGCGGCTGTAACCGGAACGGAGGCAGTACAGGCGGCGGCAGTGCCGGCAACACCCGCAATCTCTGTACCGGCAACGCCTTCGGTGGCCTCCGCGGGAAGTCATTCGCCCGTTTCGCCGCGCGCCCGCAAACTGGCGGAGAAAAACGCGATTCAGGCGGAAACGCTTGCGGGCACCGGGCCTCAGGGACGGGTCATCGAACGCGATGTGCAGGCCGTCATCAAGTCCGCGCCGAAAACAACTCCGCTGGCCAAGGCCATCCTCCGCGACACCGGCGGCAGCTTGCCCGACACGGGGAGCGGGCTGGCCGGCACGGCACGGGGAACCGACGTGGGCGCGAAGAATCCCGTCTACGCCGCCGACAGCGAAATCAAACCGCTCTCCAACATGCGGAAGTTGATTGCCAAGGCTATGCACGCCTCGCTGCAGAACTCCGCGCAGTTGACTCACCACCTGGGCGCCGATGCACGCCGCATCACGGCGCTCCGCAAGACGGTCAAGAAAGCCGTCGAAGAAGGCTATCCGACGGATATTACATTGAACGACATGGTTTGCCTGGCCGTCGTCCGCGCCTTGCAGAAGTTTCCGCAGGTGAACGCTCATTTCCTCGGCGACAGCATCCGGTATTTCTCGAAAGTACACCTCGGGCTGGCTGTCGATACCGAACGCGGGCTGATGGTGCCCGTCGTCAGGAATGCCGACGACCTGTCCGTTCAAGGCTTGGCTAAGCAGTTGAAGGAAGTCGCCCATGCCTGCAAGAAGGGGGCGATCGACCCGGATTTGCTTTCGCCGGAGGCTGCATCGTTCACCGTGTCGAACCTCGGGAACTATGGCGTCGAGATGTTTACGCCGGTCATCAACCTGCCGCAGGCCGCCATTCTCGGCGTGAACACCCTCGTGCCGCGGCCGAAGGATTTGGGTGGCGGCGTATACGGTTTCGTGCCACACATCGGCCTGAGCCTGACCTATGACCATCGCGCCCTCGACGGCGGCGAAGCCACCCGTTTCCTGAAACAGATAGCCATCGAAATTGAAACCCTCGACATCCATCTTTGAATCATTGATAGAGATATGAAAGACTTGGCAATTATCGGAGGAGGCCCGGCCGGCTACGTAGCCGCAGAACGCGCCGGAGCCAAAGGATTGAGCGTCGTCCTGTTTGAAAAACGCGAACTGGGCGGCGTGTGCCTGAACGAAGGCTGCATACCCACCAAGACGCTGCTCTACAGCGCCAAAGTATACGACTATGCCGTTCATGGCGACAAATACGGCATCCGTGCCTCGGACGTCACGTTCGACTTCGACCGGATCATCGCCCGCAAGAACAAGGTGATTAAGAAGCTCGTAGCCGGTATCGGGGCGAAGATGAAAGCCCACGGCATACAGGTGGTCAGAGGCGAAGCGCAAATACGGGGCCGTTCGACCGACGGCATCGAAATCGCGTGCAACGGCGAGACGTTCCGCGCACGCGACCTGCTGCTCTGCACCGGCTCGGAAGCCTTCGTGCCGCCCATTCCGGGCATCCGCGAAGCCGGCGACATCGTCCTCACCAACCGCGAGATACTGGCGCTCAGGGAACAGCCCCGATCGCTGGTCATCATCGGCGGCGGCGTCATCGGGATGGAATTTGCCAGCTTCTACAACCGTCTCGGGACGGAAGTGACGGTCATCGAGATGCTGCCCGAGATCCTGGGCGGGCTGGACGGCGAAATCAGCGCCATGCTGCGCGACGTGTATACCCAAAAAGGCATCCGCTTCCGGCTTTCCTGCAAGGTGACCGAAGTCAGGAACAGCGAAGTGATGTACCTCACGCCGGAAGGCGCGACAGCATCGGCCACAGGCGAAAAGATACTCGTCAGCGTCGGGCGCCGGGCTGTCACCGGGGGCGTCGGCCTTGAAACGCTGGGCGTCGAACGTACCCGCGGCGGCGTGAAGACGGACAACCGGATGCGCACCAACATCCCCAACGTCTACGCGGCCGGCGACATTACCGGCTTCTCGATGCTGGCGCACACGGCCAGTCGCGAGGGTGAAGTGGTGATAAACAACCTGACCGGACGGCCGGACGTGATGCGCTACAACGCCATTCCGGGCGTCGTATACACGAATCCCGAAGTGGCCGGCGTGGGACTGACGGAAGAAGCGGCGGCACGCGAGGGCATCGCCTGCCGGGTGGCGCGGCTGCCGATGGCGTATGCCGGGCGGTTCGTGGCCGAAAACGAGGGGGGGGTCGGGCTGTGCAAGGTGATTGTGGGCGAACGCTACGGCGAAGTGCTCGGCGTGCACATGATCGGTAACCCGTGCAGCGAGATGATTTACGGCGCATGTATGGCTGTCGAACAGGAACTGACGCTCCGGGAGATGGAAGAAATCGTCTTTCCCCACCCGACCGTCTCGGAGATTTTCCGGGAAACGGTGTTTACTTTCGACATCCACTGATTTTGAAGACGATGAAACCGGGTATGCCTGTGCCAGAGTGTTTTCCGGGCGGAAACGCTTTTCCCGGACTCCGGGAAGGTGGGGCGGATCTCCCGCTGAAAAACAGGGAACGGCGGATTCGGTATCTTGTTTTAACGGCTTTCAAGGGCTATTGTAAGCTTTACGGGAACGGTCGTCGGAAGCTTTTACAGAGCTATCGGAAGACCGGCCAGCCTGAATGGAATTGGAACTATGTTCACAATATAACGCGGAATGATGGACAAAACCAGCTATGTGGCGCTGTTGCGCGGGCTTAACGTGGGCGGAAATAACGTTATAAAGATGAGCGAATTAAAGGCATTGTTCGGGGAACTGCATTTTACGGAGGTGGTCACCTGTATCCAGAGCGGAAATGTCATCTTCAACGATTTCGAGGAAGACAAAACATCCATATCACAAAAAATAGAAGACGCGCTGTCCGGGAGATTAGGTCATAAAATAACGATAGCCCTGCTCACAGCGTCCGAAATGAAAGACGTTGTCGAAAAACGACCGGAAGGTTTCGGGGATGACGGGAAAAAATATAACTATGACGTGCTGTTCCTGATAGCTCCCTTAAAACCGGCTGACGCCGTCAAAGAACTGAGAGTCCGAACCGGCGTAGACGAAATCTGGCCGGGAGAAAAAGTGCTGTATATCTCGCGCCTGACAAGCGAAATAACGAAAAGCTATTTCTCGAAAATCACGGAAACCTCCATCTATCGAAACGTAACCACCAGAAATTGGAATACAACGAAGAAACTGAATGAATTAATGAATCGCTAAACAGGGCGACAAGGATGTTGGAAACAGGCCGGAGACGCAATTTGAATACGTAGCGAACCGGCAATAAAGCGGTATCTTTGTAGTCCCGAAACAGCAAAAGAACAGAATCAATCACATTAAAAGTATTATATTATGCCAAAAGTACAATTCATTGACCCCGGACAGGTCAGAAAATCCGGTGAGATTAGCTTTAATCCCATTCCGGTGAATCAATACAATCAGACGATAAAGGACGAGCTGGCAGGCAAACACTTCTCGCCGGCCGACCTGAAGCGTATCTATCACGACATGACCGTCATCCGCGAGTTTGAAACGATGTTGCAGCTGGTCAAGACGACCGGCGCCTACCAGGGTGTGGAATACAACAACCCCGGCCCCGCACATCTCTCGGCCGGTCAGGAAGCCGCCGCCGTAGGGATGGCCTATACGCTTGACGTCAACGACTTCATCTTCGGCTCGCATCGCAGCCACGGCGAGATCCTCGCCAAGGGACTGCGTGCCATCCAGCAACTCGACGACGACGCACTCGAACGCATCATGAACGAGTTCTGGGACGGCGCCACGGTCAACGTCGTGAAACAATCCTTCACCGGCGCCGGCATCAAGGCGCTCGGCATCCGCTTCCTGCTCTACGGAGCGCTGGCCGAGATATTCGCCCGCACGACCGGCTTCAACAAGGGGCTGGGCGGCAGCATGCACACCTTTTTCACCCCCTTCGGCATCTACCCGAACAACGCCATCGTCGGCGGCAGCGGCAGCATCGCCGTCGGAGCCGCCCTCTATAAAAAAATCAACCGCAAGCCGGGTATCGTCGTAGCCAATATCGGCGACGGTTCGATGGCGCGTGGCCCCGTCTGGGAAGGTCTTTCCTTCGCCGCGATGGATCAGTTCACCCGGCTTTGGGAAGGCGACATGCGGGGCGGCCTGCCGGTCATTATCAACATCATGAACAACCAGTACGGCATGGGCGGACAGACCCGCGGCGAAACGATGGGCTACGACCTGGCCGCCCGTATCGGCGCCGGCGTCAATCCGGCGCAGATGCACGCCGAGCGCGTCGACGGATATAACCCGCTGGCCGTCATCGACGCTTACCGCCGGAAAAAGGCCTTGCTGGAGGAGAAAAAAGGACCGGTACTGCTCGACGTCCTGACATACCGCTACAGCGGCCACTCGCCTTCGGATGCCTCTTCATACCGTACAAAGGAGGAAGCCGAGGCATGGGAGGCACAGGACTGTATCGCCGGTTTCGGGCGTGGGCTGACAGCCGCCGGCGTCGCTACGGAAAAGGAACTGGAAGCCATTCGGGAACAGGTGAAAGCCATGATGTTCGAGACGTTCAAGCTCGCCATCGACGACACGCTCTCGCCGTGTATGGACCTGCATCGCGAACCGGAACGGCTCGGGACGATGATGTTTTCGAACGGCTCGGTCGATTCCTTTTCGGATGCCACGCCGGAAGTCAACCATCCGCTGGCCGAAAACCCGCGCGTAAAGCAAATCGCCCAGAAAGAACGTTTTGCTTTTGACAGGGACGGCAAACCGTTCTCGAAAATGAAACAGTATCAACTGCGCGACGGCATCTTCGAAGCGCTCATCGACCGTTTCTACCGGGATGCCTCGCTGGTGGCCTACGGCGAGGAAAACCGCGACTGGGGCGGTGCGTTCGCCGTCTACCGCGGCCTGACGGAGGCGCTGCCCTACCACCGGCTGTTCAACACGCCCATCGCCGAGGCGGCGATCATCGGGACGGCCATCGGATACGCCATGTGCGGCGGTCGTGTCGTGCCCGAGATCATGTACTGCGACTTCCTCGGCTGCTGCGGCGACGAGGTCTTCAACCAGCTTCCCAAATGGCAGGCGATGAGCGGCAACATCCTGAAAATGCCGGTCGTGGTGCGCGTGTCGGTCGGCTCGAAATACGGCGCACAGCACTCGCAGGACTGGACGTCGCTGGCCGCCCATATCCCCGGCCTGAAGGTCGTCTTCCCCGTCACGCCCTACGACGCGAAGGGACTGATGAACGCCGCCCTGCAAGGCTCCGATCCGGTCATTTTCTTCGAAAGCCAGCGTATCTATGAAATCGGCGAACAGTTCCATGCCGGCGGCGTGCCGGGAGGATACTACGAAATCCCGTTCGGCGAGCCTGACATCAAGCGCGAGGGACGGGACATCACGTTCCTGACCATCGGCGCAACGCTCTACCGTGCGCTGGAGGCTGCCCGGACACTGGAGGAAAAATATGGAATGAGCGCCGAAGTCATCGACGCGCGTTCGCTCGTGCCCTTCAACTACGAGCAGGTGCTGGCCTCGGTCAGGAAGACCGGTCGGATCGTGATTGCCGGCGATGCAACGGCACGCGGCTCGTTCCTGAACGACCTGGCACGCAACATCACCGAGTTGGCGTTCGACGACCTCGACGCACCGCCCGTCGTCCTGGGTTCGCGCGACTGGATTACGCCGGCCTACGAACTGGAATACGCCTTCTTCCCGCAACCCCGGAGCTTTATTGACATCATCCACGAGAAAATCGTGCCGCTCAAGGGGCATGTGCCGGAATACAACTTCACCCCGGCGGAGCAGCTTCGACGCGCCAAAGAGGGAATTTGAGGGAGTGTGTATGTTGTAAAAAGGCCGTACCCGAATGGGATGGCCGGTTTATCATGGTATCCAACCACGGAGGCACAGAGAACACGGAGGGAGAGAGCGGAAAATCTCTGTGTCCCCCGTGTCTCCGTGGTTTAAGTAATCTATTACCGCACAATCACCTTGTACGCCTCCCGGCCGGCTGTCACAATGTAAAAGCCTTTCGCCAGCGGGAGGTGTGCGGAAGCCCGGACGGTTACGCGCCGTACCAGTGCGCCCGAAACAGACCAGACCGTTACTTCCTCTGTCGCCGCATTCGCCGTTGACACGGCTATCCCGCCGGACACGCCATAGACTTTCCGCGCACTCGCTTCCACTTCGGGTACATATTGCGCCGGATCGTCCGAAGAGTAATAAAATGTTTCCTCGTGGTCTTTAAGTTCCCACTTGTTAGCCGCTTCGTAATACAGCATGGAAAGACGCTTCTCCGTCGAATAACCCCGTTCCTGTTCCCGGGTATACGATTCCGTCTTTTGCCTGTTATACATGGCCTGGTCGCCGTAGCCGCCAAGCAATTTCATGCTGTGTTCCTCATAGCCGTTTTCAAAATAAGTCCACGTGGTTTCGTTGGCTACCGCCCGGAGCTTTTCCTCCTCGGACAGATCCGCCCGGTTCTTTAAAACGTAATAACAGTCATATTCACCATTAAAAACAGGATACGGTATACGCACAAAACAGGAGGAAGGATTGTTGCTTAGCCTGACCAGACGGCCTTCCGCATCCAGCTCATATTCCGCGCTGCCGGATATGTAGCCCATGTTTGTATCAACCAGCGTGGAGTGGTCGTATGCATATGTTTGTTGAAGGTGATGATCCGTTTCTCTGATTAACCGGCCTTCCGCATCATATTCATACGAATGATTTAACACGAACGGATCTCTTCCGTCACGTTCCGACCTGTAAACGGCAGTCAGTCTGTTTTCCGCATCATATTCAAGCACGAGCACCTGCCCCATCCCACAGGTTGAACGTGTTGTATCCTGCCGTCCGTCTTCGCTGTGCGAATACCGCGTGGTACATTCGGGATACAGCGGCGTATGTCCCCATTCAAGATAGGTTTTGTAAACTACCGTATCTATCCCTGTCATTCTTCCGGGAGCTTTTTGCCCGTATACCGAACAGCTCATACATACAAGCATTCCAATCATCAAAAATCTTTCTTTTCTCATAAGTCACTTTTTTAGGAAATACATAAAAATATAATATATAACTGCCGCTAAAGGTAACAAATAACCTCGGCGTTTGTTTCAGAATAAACAAATCCCTGCCGTATTTTTTTTTTTTTAACAAGTACGTTTATGTGCCATTTGTTTCGAAATCGGGCTACTAATCCTTTTTGTCTGTATGTTACCTCCCATTATTCCAGTCGCCTTTTGTCATATACCGCCATGGATTTATATATAATTAAAGAATAACGTCTGTATGCTTCCCGTGCGCAGCAGAAGTGATTAACGGGCGGATATGAATCAATTATTTCCTATCTTTGTTTTTCAAAAAATGGCACCGGAAGCGCAAATGAATGATTAATGATGAATGATGAATGACTAATAAGTGGAATGACAGCGATTTAAGCGGATGTAACCGTTGCTCCGCCCTTTTCCCCGTGAAAAGGGGACGGGGGTGGCGAGGGGGAGGACACTTTCATTTTTCCTTCCTTCCGCTCTTTTTTACCGGACTTCGCGCAAACTTTGAGCGGGGCCCGGAAAACTTGGCGGGGTGTCCGCAAATTTTTGCCGGGCGCCCGTTGAAGTTTGCCGGGTGCCCGTTAAAGTTTGCCGGGCGCCCGTTGAAGTCTGCCGGGCGCCCGTTGAAGTTTGCCGGGCGCCCGTTAAAGTCTGCCGGGCGCCCGTAGAAGTTTGCCGGGTGCCCGTTGAAGTGTAACGGGCGCCCGTTGAAGTGTAACGGGTGCCCGTTG
>JAITAY010000296.1 GCA_031283915.1 Tannerella sp. | reverse complement strand
GCCAACGCCAATCTATTTTCGCCAGCGCTAATTAGCGTTGGCTAACGCCAATCTATTTTCGTCGGCGCTAATTAGCGCCAGCCGGCAAACAGGCGTTATGGCGGGCAGACAGCGCTGTTTTTCCAAAACAATGCTTCCTGCCGAATCTCAACGATCGCTTTTCAACAAACACGTCAAATAATGATGAATGGTGAATGATTAATGATGGAAGTGGTGTCTGTTTTTTTGTGACTGTTTTTCTCCGGCAGTTCAAACGGACGGCAAGAACGGGCATTGGACTAAGGAGCTGTCTGAAAATAAACCACCCATTTACGGGCCTGTTTTTCACCCTACTTCCTCCTGAAAATGCTTACACCCGGTATGCGCGCATTTTCAGTCGTTGGATGGCAAAAAACATCTCCCGTAAATTTGGATGGTTTATTTCCAGACAGTTCCTAAAGCCCGTGCGCTCCGCAACCGGATAGCGGGTTTCATTATTTATGCTGCACACGGTATCATGTTATGAATAAAGAGCTATACTGCGCGCGGTATAACACATTACTTTGCGTAACATGAGTCAAAAATTTCAAATCATATATGCCCGTAAACCACTACCCTCCCGTTCCCCACGTTTTGTCGGGCTTTTCACCCATCTTCAGCTTCAGATGGCCTCCCTTCAGCAATTCTCTGGCCGGGAACTTGAAGGTGTGTAGCGGTTTGCCGTTCAGTTCAGCCGACTGCACGTACAGGCGGGTGCGCGAAACGCCTTCGGCTTCAATCGTGAAAACCGTTCCGCGTCCGAAGCGTCCGCCCAAATCAATCTCTACTTTCTCGAACAGCGGACTGGCGATTTCATAGACCGGTTCCACGCTGCATCCGCCGTCGGTCTGGAAGAGTCCCAGGGCAGCCATGACAAACCAGGCGCTCATCTGTCCCTGGTCTTCGTCGCCCAGGTATGCATTGGCGATGTCGAAACCGTAATAGCGGTCGATGATGGATCGGCTCCAGCGTTGCGTCTGCCAGGGCTGGCCTGCCCAGTTAAACAGAAAGGCAAAATGCATGGACTGCTGGTTGCCGTGTACGACCGGAAAGTCCCAGTACTGATCGCCCGGCGCATTGTAGCGCCAGGGTTCGCTGGCTTCGAAGCCCCAGGTCAGCCGGTCGATGAAACGCTGTTTGCCGATGACTTCCACCAGTGCAGGCACATCCTGGGGAACAAAAAAAGTGAGTTGCCAGGCGTTGCCCTCCACATAGTGATGGTTTGCACCCGATTTGAAGGGGTCGAATGACTGTTCCCAACTGCCGTCGGCATAGCGGAGGTGTGCATATCCCGAGTCGGGTTCAATGGCGTTGCGCCACCAGTTGCCCCGGTCGGCAAAACGGGCGCAGTCGTCTTCCTTCCCCAGGGCTTTGGCTAACCGACTCACGGTCCAGTCGTCGTAGGCGTATTCCAGCGTGTTGGAAAAACGGCCTTTGTCGGCCGGCACATAGCGGTGACGAAGATAGGCCTCCAGGTCACGGTTTCCGGCAAATCCGTTTCCGAGGCTTGCCGGCGGGGTGGTTTGCATCTTTTTGACGGCTTCGAACATTTTCCCGACATCATAATCCCGGATGCCCATCTGGTAGGCGCCCACCATCAGGGGAATTTCATGCTCGCCTACCATCACGGGAATGTATTCCATGCCCGCAGGCCCTTTGGCCAGCCATCCGCAGGCATCGTACATGGCCAGTTGCGACTTGACCCAGCGCGACGACCATTCGGGTGCGATCAGGTTCCAGACCTGATTGAGATTCCAGAACGTGTTCCAGAAAGCGTCGCATCCCAGCGCGAGGGCATCGGGGTCGGCCAATTGCCGGATCTGTTCGGTGGCATCCGTCCAGCGGCCGTCCACGTCGCTGCACGTGTTACGGCAAAATGCGCGGTAGAGATTGGTGTAGAAACGGACTTTTTCCCGCCGGTCGACGCTGCTGATCCGGATGCGTCCCAGCAGATCGTTCCACACGTCGCGCTGATGACGGCGTACAGCCTCAAAATCCCATCCGAAGGGGCGGATAACTTCGGTCTCCAGATTCCTGCGCGCTCCCTCCAAGTCTACGTATGAAATGGCGGATCGTACCTGCACGACGCTGTCGAGATGCGTGTCAAACTCCGCATAGCAACCGGCCTGTTTGAGGCGGGCGCCGCGGATGAGGCGTCCCTCGGAAAGCGTACTGTCCGTCCATCCGCCGAAACGTGTGATAGGCCGGTCGAATTCAATCACGAAATACACGGTGTAGTCCTGATCGGCGTCATGCGACCAGACGTGTTTCGACTGCTGTTTGCAAAAACCTTCCACACGGCTGGCGCTCACCTGCTGCATTTGCGCTTCGAGGATGTCACAGTCATATTCGGCAGGGACTTTCAGGTCAGCCAACACACGTGCCACCGGGTTTTTGGGATAGGTGTAGCGCTGAAATCCGCAACGTGTGGTAGCCGTGAGTTCAGCGGTGATGTCGTAGTCCGTTAAGCGTACCCTGTAATACCCCAACGGCGCTTCCTCCGTGGCCTTGTCGATCGCCGAGCGATAATCTGCGCCGGATTTGAGCTGCTCGGACTGGTCTCCGATAGACGTCTTCAATGCGCCGGTCACGGGCAACATACCCAGTCCTCCCATCGTCCACTCATGAATATGGCTGAACAGTCCGACGCTTTCAAACGAGGGCTGATAACCGGCCTGCCAGCCGCTGTTCTGGTTATCGGGACTGAGCTTGACCATGCTGAAGGGCATCCACGGACCGGGCGCAATCATCCAGCGTGAATGTGCCGTACCCGTCAGCGTGTTCACATAATCGGCCGGCGTGACCGGCGCTTGCGGACTGCGCATCACTTTTCCCTGCGCAATTTTCCGTCTCCCGAGACAGACAGCATACGCGCTTTCCACAGCCTGCGACACGGCCGGCATGGGCGCTTCCAGCACGTACCGGCCTTTCTCAAGCATTTGTTCGAGAATGGTTTTTCCATCCAGGCGAACGTGCAGCAGGGAATTTTCCGACAGACATTCCACATCCGTCAGCAGGGGTTGTGTCGCCTCGCCGTTCCCGGCCGTCAGGCTGTAACCGGCCGCCTGCACGCCACGTACAAAAGCGGCCGGGTGCACGGCCTGCCGGCGTGCCCGCCCCGGCCCTTCCAGACAGAGGCCGTCGAACGTCAGCCACGAACCTTCCAGTACGGTGAAGTTGATTTCGTTGCCGCCTTCATGGATTAGTTCGGCCGGAAGGGGTATTTCGATATGCAGGAGCGCGCCGCTCTCCGGACCTTCCGCCATGTTCCCGCTGCCTTCCGGAACGGCGTATTTCCAGCCCTGTCCGTTGACGCTCACCTTGAACAGCGGCGGTTGGACGCTGTCGGCATTCAGTACGTCGACGGTCAGCTTCCATTCACCGTCCTCCGGTACGGTTTCCATTCCAAAAAGGACGTTCAGCACATGCGTTCGCCAGCCGGCTGTTTCACTTGTCCCTCCCCACCGGCTGGCCGGACCGGGCAGGATAAATGGCCAGTCAGCTTCGGGCGTGGAATGTCCGATCAGGTAAAAACGGTCTTCCCAGCCGAAGTCGTATTTGAGAAAATCCTGATAATCGTCCGGTGACAGGGCAAATTCCGTTGCACGGCCATCACTTGTGCCGATCTGCCAGATCACTTGCATGTGCGACATGTCCCGACAGGATGCAAAGACGAAAACAAATAATAATAAGGCAATTCTATTTTTCATAAGTCATAAGTCACAAGTTATAAGTCTTCTTTCGATATCATGCCACACGCAGTATATATTCGTGTCATGCGTGGACAAACCGGGTAAGAATAGCACCTCAAAAAGGATTTATACTTTGCGCGGTATGAATTTGTGAGAACCGAAAAGGCCTGCAAGCCCAAAACTTTGCGGTTCTCACAAAATTACACCGCGCTATGATTCATCTCCCTATTCTAACAGGGAACATCTCCCTACTCTAATAGGGAACGTCTCCCTACTCTGGTAGGGAACGTCTCCCTACTCTAGTAGGGAACGTCTCCCTATTCTAGTAGGGAACGTCTCCCTATTCTAATAAAAACCCTGCTCCAGCGGCGAGAGTCGATTGTCTCAGGAAAACAGCAGAAACAAACATGTAGCTAATAATGCCGATAATGATTTCATAGACATAAAAATTATAACGTTACCGTATGCACAATGGTAATGAACCTGCGGGACTGTTGCGGTCAGACGTCACAGATACGGATGCACTTCTCCAGCGAGGCGATTTTGTCAGGTTGCCTGGGAACAAATTCCTGCCCGACGAAACCTTTGTAACCGACATCCAGCAACGCCTTCATGATGGCAGGATAATACAACTCCTGCGTTTCGTCGATTTCAGCGCGTCCGGGATTGCCGCCCGTGTGTACATGCGAGAAAAATGCGTGATACCTGCGAATGTTTTCGATGATATTCCCTTCCATGATTTGCATGTGGAAAATGTCATAGAGCAGCTTGAAATTCGGCGACCCGACACGGCGGCAAAGCTCCGCACCCCAAACGGTATGGTCGCAGAGGTAGTCCTTGTGTCCAACGCTGTTGAGCAGTTCCATCGTCAGTACAACGTTGTGTTTTTCGGCGACAGGCGTGATGCGCTTCAGTCCCTTTTCACAGTTTTCCCACCCCTGTAAATCGGTCACGCCGTTACGACGCCCCGAAAAGCAAATGAGGTTGGTCAGTCCGGCTTCGGCAACCATCGGAATGACTTCCTCGTAGCTGGCAACCAGTTCGTCATGCAGGGAAGGGTCGTTAAATCCCTTGTCGATTCCCAGTCCGGCGCCCTGCGCCATGGCAACGGTCAAACCGTGACTCTTCACGGTTGCCCAGTCCTTCGGGTCCAGCAGTTCGACGGATTCGATGCCGATCGTCTTGCATATCCCGCAAAACTCATCCAGCGGGATGCCTCCGAAACACCATTTGCTTACGGAATGGCGGATATTGCCTTTCAGCGGCTCCTTTACCGGCGTTTGAGTCACTTTTTTTCCGGACTGTTGTTCTACGTCCGCTACTGCCGCATCCCAGTTCGCTACCGCCAATGCAGCGCCCCCTGCGACAGCCGTCCGGAGGGCAGTTCTTCTTGAAATTGTCTTCATAAAAATCAGGTGTATTAATTATTATCCTATATATTATACTGCACACGGGAAGATTTTTCGTAGAAAGAGGAAGTTAGTAGAATAACCGCAGGCAGTTCCGTGATATTACGAAACAGTCCGATCCAACCGTAACTTCTATTTCTTTCCTTCATAACGCTGCTTTCCTGCTATCTACCATCTACGAACTACTAACTTCCTTTTTATTCCTAAAATCATACCGCGTGCAGTATAATAATCTGTTGTTCGTTTCCAGTTCCGAAACGGATACAAATATAGGAATAAATCTCAAAAACAAGTGCAGAGTCAGGGTAACCGCGCCAAAATCGGTCTCAACGGGAAAAATTCCCATAACTGCCATTTTGTTACTTTTAGAGAGGGGAAATAAAAGTATAATCGTAACTCATGTCACGCAACTCCCGGAAGTGGAAGGATTAAAAATACGGTTCATTGCCCGTAGAGCATTCCTGTCCATAGCAAACGGATACCCCATACAGCCCTATCTCCGTAGGAGATTCCTATGGATAAGCCAACCTTATTTATAGTGTCATAGTTCTTCGGGGCGTCCGCTTTCGGCGATCGTGCCGTTATTAAAGACTACGATTCTGTCGGCGTTGGCGACCGTGCGCATCCGGTGGGCAATGACCAGCACGGTTTTGCGGCGTATCACCTCCGAGATGCCTGCCTGTATACGGGTTTCGTTCTCAACGTCGAGCGAAGCGGTGGCTTCGTCGAGAAGGACGATGGGTGCGTCTTTCAGCAGGGCGCGGGCTGCCGGCAGCGCTTCTTCGTCCGAGGCGTCGCGGCGACCAATCCGGATATTGTCCACGATGGAAGCGTTGAAAAGCACGACGTC
>JAITAY010000285.1 GCA_031283915.1 Tannerella sp. | reverse complement strand
TTGCCATCCAACGACTGAAAATGCGCGCATACCGGGGTATGTAAGCATTTTCAGGAGGAAGTATGGTGAAAAACAGACCCGTAAATGGGTGGTTTATTTTCAGACAGCTCCTAAAGCCCGGGCGAGGGTGCGGAAGCGGTACGGAAGAGAAACGCAAAATGCGCCGGGATGTCACCGGTCCGGACATTCCATTTCTGCCGGCCGTCCCTGCCGAAGCAATACAGCACGCCGGGCGAGATGTGATTGCGTGCGTCGGTGAGGTAGATGTCGCCGGTCTGCGGATGTACCGCGATACCGTAGGGAGTCCGGATGCTGCGTTCCGAGCCGTCGGTGATGAAGTTGCGCGAGACAATCGTTTTCCCGACCACATCGACAATGCTGTAAACCGGTTCGTCCGTCAGGGAAACCGGGTTCCACTGCATCCCGATCAGATAGAGCGAATCGCCCGCCAGCCAGAAGTTCGACACGGCGACCGACAGCGAGTCTGCCGGCACATCCCCGGTCGTATCCACCCGGTACAGGCGCGAGGTTTTCGTGTAATAATCTCCGCGCGAAGTGACCCAGAGGTTTCCGTGACGGTCGGCACGGAGGCGGTGCAGGTTGATGGCTACCTCCATCCGCCTGATTTCGGTAAAGGACGCGAGGTCAATCACGGAAATCGTGTTCTCGTAGTTCGGAAACCTGTAACCGCCTGAGTTGGCTACATAGAGCTTATTCCCTGCGATTTCCAGTTCTTCCGGCTGGTAACCGACCAGGCAGCGGCCTGTCTCCTGCAAGGTGGCCGTATCGATTCTGGCTACGAATCCGCGCTGACGGTATTCCGGATTCACTTCCACCGGCCCGGCATACGAGGTCACGTAGGCAGATCCCTCACAAAAGCGGATGTAGCGGCAGTTGGGAAGGTCGATCTGTCCCAGGCGGCGGGTGGTGAGGGCATCCATCACCTCGATTTTGTTGGAGCAGTTGATGACGGCATACAGTTTACTGCCGTAGATGCGGAGGTCGTTGCCCACGTCGCCCAGTTCCTTGGGCACACCGGGATTGGCCTCCGCATAGAGGTTGCGGTGATAATCGCCTGTCTCTAAATTGCAGTAATCCAGCGTGGCCTTGTTACTGCCCATGTTACCCTCGTTCAGCAGGTAAAATCCGGCAATGCCGGCAGGTTCCGGACCGGATATTTGTTCTTCTTCGGCAGGAAAGACCTCCACGTCTTTGCGGCACGCCGCGAAACAGCACAGCAGCAGGAAACAGTATAGCGGATGTTTCATAATTCCATCTTGAGAATCAGTTTATAGTTTCTTCCCGGCATCGGATAGTTCAGCACAACGTCATACTGCTGATTGAACAGGTTGTTCACTTCCGCCGACAACCTGCATTTCATCACGCGGAAGCTCCATTCCCTGCCCAGCGTCAGATCGTGCGTATACCACGGCTGCTCATGATTCTCGCGGATGTTGGATGAATTGTGATAGCGTTCGCCGACGTAGATGAAGCTGTAATTCAAGTCCCAGGCTTTCCACTGCGTGTTCAGGATAGCCGAACTGTTGTGCCACGGGATGTAAGCGATCTGGCCGCCATAGGTTCCGGCGACGGGGTCGTTGTCGGCCGGGTCGCCGAAGTCCTGCGCCCGCTGAAACGTATACGTCAGGCCGGTTTGCAGCCGGATGTCCTGCGGCAGTTGCCAGCCGACCTGCGCCGAGAGGTCTGCGCCGCGGATTTCCACATAACCGAGATTCATCATCATCCAGCGATATTGCCCGTTGCCTTTCGGAATGGCGACGATCTTGTCCGTCACCTCGTTGTAGTAAGCGTCCACCTTCACCTCCAGCCGCCGGACGGTGCGATGTGCATATTCCCGGACGTACCGGCATCCGAGGTCATACTGCGTCGTAAATTCCGGCCGGAGAGAGACGTTCCCCCCGTCGGTATAGTAGAGATCGTTGGACGTCGGCATCCGGAAAATCCGCTTGTAAAACGCCTGCACGCTGAAATCGGGCGAGGGGAACGGGCGGTAGGAGAGGAAGACGGCCGGCGTATATTCCTGCCGGTTGTCCGGTTTGGAAGCTTGTGCGCCGGGCAGCAAGTTACCGTCGCCGTAAGAGATGCGCGTCACGTTTTCGAAGACGTATGTCCCCAGCAAGCTGGCCTGTCCCCTCAGTCGCCGCCACTCAAACGCCGTAGCCAGAGCGAGCAACACGGTGTTTCGTTTCGGGTAGACAAAATCCTGCAACGTGGCCGAGAGCGTGTTCCACTGATAATCGACCGCCAGACTGACGTCCCACCGCGGCCGAAGCGTGTACTTGCCGACGGCCGAGGCATAAAATTCCTGCTGGCGGAAGGAGTTGTCGATGTACATCAGCGTCGTGTCGGGGTTCAGGTAACGCATCCGGTCGTCGGCGTATTTCAGGTTCGCCAGCAGTTCACAGTCCTTGAACAGTTGTTCCTGGAAGCTGCCCTGCACGAAAAAGTTCTTGTCCCACTGCCGTTGCGAACGTTTCCAGACGTTGTTCACGATCGCGCCGGGGATGCCTTTCTCCGAATCATAGAAATAGCCTTTGACATGCCATTTGCCACGATCGGTATAGCCGTTCAGCCCGCCCTCCAGCCGGAGGGAATGGATGTCACCGTTTTGGCGGACGGCCGTCGTGTCCCATGCCACCGTCCCGTCCGGAAACACTCGCCGGTAACGGAACGGATATTTGCCCGACGAGTAGATGTATTCGACGTTGAGGGAGGAACTGACCCGTTCGCTCAACTTCTGTTCCCAGAGCAGGGAGGGATTGGCCAGGTCGAACGAGCCGGTACGGAAGAAGGCTTTGAGGTTCGTCTTCCGGCCTTCCGCAAACCGCGGTCGGCGGGTACGCAGGTAAATGACGCCGGCCGAACCGAAATCTTTGGCGGATTGGAAGATGTCGCTCTTCTGTCCGTTATAGAGCGAGATCTCTTCGATGTTATCTAATGAAAACTTCCCCAAGTCAATCTGTCCGTTCTGGGCGTTGCCCAGTTGGATGCCGTCGTAGAAGACGCCCATGTGATTCGTCCCCATGCTGCGGATGTCCACCGTCTTGAGTCCGCCCACCCCGCCGTAGTCCTTGATCTGCACGCCGGAGAAATAACGGATGGCGTCGGCCACGGAGAAACTGCCGAGCGCTTCCAGCTTTTCGCCCGAAAGCCGCTGCGCCGGGATGACTTCCCGGTAGCGGGTGGCCGTCACCGTCACTTCCTCGATCATCTGCACGCTGTCCAGCGTGTTTTGCGCCGGCAGATGCCAGGTGCACCACAGCCCGCCGGCCATCAGCAGGCAGAACCGCCGGAGGAAGGACGCCGCCGTGTCGCCGCGTTTACCGTTTCCCTGCGCCGGCGGATACGAAAAAAAGACAGACGTCTTCCCGACGCCTGCCTTCAGCATATATGTATAATGAATCAAGGTTAAACTCTTTATAAGTTAGTTATGATCCCGGCAAAGAGGATACTGCCCGTACTCTTTTCCTTGATGAAATAGATAAATGGACGGTTAAAGGCCACTACGGGAGGTGGAACCGGTTCCACCCCCAGATCAGCCCCTATCATTCCTATGACCGTTGCCGCGGCTCCTTCGGCGCCTTCTTCGTTCACCTCCAGTGCCGTTTTTTGCAGTACCTTGGATACAAACAGGGGGAACGGCGAGATCAGCGAGAAGTCGGCGTCGCCAAACATGGACGTCATGCCCAGCGTCATCAAATCCTTGTTCAGCGTCCGTTTGTATTCCACCTTGAAACGGGGCAGGCGGATATCAATCTCCCACCAGGAACGTTTCTCCAGCACGTCGTTCCATGCCGTGGCATCCAGCGTTTCCAGAACGGAAGCCGCGGACACGTCCGTAGCCGGCAGCAGCAGCGTCATGTCGAAGGCCTCGTTGCCGTAGGGCAGCTCGACCAGTTCGAACGTTTCCGTCCTGGCGTATTTCAGAAGTTCGATCTGTTGCATCGTCGGAAGGTTCGCCGTTGAGCCGTTCAGGTTATGGAAGGGCGCTTCCTTCGTCTTCGATTTGTCAAAGGGGGACGTCCAACTTCCCTTGAAATACAGTGCATTTACTAAATACATCACGGCCTCACCCCCTGCGTCCAGCAGTTGGGGAATCAGTCCATGCGTCTTTTCCGAACACCAGTCGTTGATTCGCTTCACCGTGCCTGCCGGGTCGGAAAGGTCAAAGTCCAGGACATCGGCGTCGAAATACGTTTGGTTAACTTCCTTAAATGCATCCAGCACCGGAAAATCCTTCGCAATCCAGATGGAATTGGCGCTCTCGAACCGGACACAGGTGTCTAATTCCTGCATCGCATCCGTTATCTTGCGGAAGTATCCGTTCGCCTCCTCCCGCGTCACGTCGCCGTAACCCAGCGCCGTTTGAATCTCCTCCTGCGTCTGTCCGTTTGCGCCGTTGTTGAGCATGGCCAGCGCCAGGCTGAGGCTCAGCGGCGAAACCAGCAGGTTATCGGCCTGCGTTTCGCCGGCCACCTGCCTGAGCAGGTTGAAGGCGAAGGCGTTATTCCCGGCCACTACCGCTTCTTCGGCGCGGGTCAGCACGATGTCTTCCCGCGGCTTCAGCGTTGCGGCGGGCGTCGGCTCCGGTTCCGCGGGAACCTCCGTCGTTCTGTCCGTCAGCGGAGCTTCGCCGCTGTTGCAGGCAACCCAAAACGCACCCGCAACCATCATTAATACAATCATTTTCGATTTCATTGCTTTCTCATTTAATCATGTCTGCTTTATTGCTCATGTTATGCAAATCAGGTTCGACAACCGCATTTCGAATGGCGGAAAACGTGCGCACGAACATGCGGGGAATGTGCGCACAAATCCACTGTCCGGACAGGTGTTTTTTCGTTGAAGTTACCTGTTTTGTTTACCTGTCTTCATTCCTGACTTCGACAGTCACCCCCTGTGCAGTTACCGCGTTCCAGGATTTCACGGATATGATCTTCACTCAGGCCGGAGAATAGACGAATCTGTTCTATGGAAAAATTGTTTTGGGCGGCAGCTATGACAGCTTGTGCCATGCCTTGTGCCATGCCTTCCGCCAGTCCTTCTGCTTTACCTTCCGCTATGCCTTCCGCTTTACCTTCCGCTTTACCTTCCGCTTTACCTTCCGCTTTGCCTTTCGCCAGTCCTTGTGTCATGCCTTTCGCTATGCCTTGTGCTATACCTTCCGCTTTGC
>JAITAY010000231.1 GCA_031283915.1 Tannerella sp. | reverse complement strand
CCGTTTTCCCACTCCATGTCAGCGGTGAATCCGCCGCGCGTTTTCAGTCCGGTGATTTTCCCGTCCGGCCAGGCCGATGGCAAGGCAGGCAGCAGGTGGATACATCCGGCATGGCTCTGGAGCAGCATTTCCGTTACGCCGGCCGTAAAGCCGAAATTTGCGTCTATCTGATACGCACCCGCATCCCATAAGTTCGGAAACAAGTTCCCGTTTTTCGCTTCCCCGCAGGAGGAGGGCATCAATAACGTATTTACAAAACGACCGGCCTGCTCTCCGTCCAACAGCCTTGCCCAGATGTTGATTCTCCATGCGGCAGCCCATCCGCCGCCCACATTTCTTGCCTCCATGGTCCGGCGTACCGCCTGGCATAATTCCGGCGTAAGGTCATACGTTATTTGATTGCCGGGATAAATGCTGTATAAATGCGACAAATGCCGGTGAGCAGGCTCCGGTTCTTCAAAATCCTGCTGCCATTCCTGCAACTGCCCTTTGGCGCCGATACGGTATGGCAGCAGTTTCGAGAGTTTCGCCTGCAACAAGCTTCTAAAATCCGAATCAACGCCCAGGAGTTCGGAGGCTTCTATCGTCCGGGTAAACAATTCGCGAATCATGGCCATATCCATCGTCCCGCCCATACTGACGGCTGCTTTTTTACCTTCTTTCGTATAAAACTCATTTTCGGGAGAGGTGCTGACCGGCGTCACCAAAAAACCTTCGCCGTTGTCAACCAGCCAATCTGCATAAAACTCAGCAGCCCCTTTCATCAGCGGATAGGTTTCATTTCTCAAGAACAGGCGGTCGCCGGAAAACAGGTAATGTTCCCAGAAATGGCTGCATAACCACGGCCCGACCATTGGCCAGTAAGAGGCCATCGGGTGTCCGTCATTCGGAAAAGTTTCACGCCAGATAGCCACATTGTGATGCCCCACCCAGCCTTTGCGGTGGTACATGGCGGCTGCCGTCCCGGCGCCCGTAGTGGCAATTTCCTTTATCATCCGAAAGAACGGTTGTTGACATTCCGGAAGATTAGTCAGTTCGGCCAGCCAGTAATTCATTTCGGTATTGATATTGATGGTATACCCCCCATTCCACGGAGGAATTACCTGATCATTCCACATTCCCTGCAAGTTCAGCGGCTGGCCGCCGGGACGCGAACCGCTAATCATCAGGTAACGGCCATACTGGAACACCAGCGGGATCAGGCCATGGTCGGGCGTCTCCCGATTCCGGCAGATGCGTTCATCCGTCGGCAAGGCGGCCTGTTCCGGCAAGGCGGGCATTTCAAAGGAAACACGATGAAACAGCGCCCGATAATCGTCCACATGCTTCGCCTTGAGCTTCTCATATTTCATGCCGTCTATTTTACGCAACGTTTCTTCGACTGTTTTAGCCGCATCGACACCTTCGCGCGAGGGGCTTTTGTCGAAGCCGTTGAAACTGGTCGCAGAAGAGAGGACAAGTACAATTTCATCCGTACCGGAGATTCGCAATCCCCGGTCGTCGGCAGTAAATTTCGCCCGGTCGGCAATCACTTTCACACGGGTTTCAAAAAACATGCCCTTCCCGTCTATTTCGTCACCGTACAGGACTTGCTTGTCGAATTTGCGACTCCCGTCGGGGTTGAACAGTTCGGGATGTTTGTGCTGGAATCCCCATATCTCGAGTAGCTTCAACGAACGCCTTTCGGCATATCCGGGCGCCTGTCCGCTCATGGAGATCCATCCTTCGGACGAAGTCTTCTGCGTAGCCGTCGGGTGTACGGACGACAGCGACGTCGTGATGTCCAGTCCGTCTTTCCGGTCGCTGCGCAGGCGCATGACAATGACATCATCCGGATGCGAAGCAAACAGTTCGCGCGTATAACCCGTGCCGTTTTGCGTATAACGGATCCGCAGAACCGCATTCGCGATGTCCAGTTCACGTTCGTAACCGGTGATTTCTCCTTCCGAATGATTCCGTATATGCCAGTCGCCCAGCGGCTGATAATTCTGGTGCAAACGCCCCATCCAGTTCTTCAACAGAAAATCCGTCGCTTCCGCATACTTTTCCGCACGCAGCAGGGCGGTCACTTCTCCATAGGTTTCCGTAATATCCAGGTCTTTCCATGCCGTCGAAGGCTCGCCGCTGTACAGCGTATTGTCGTTCAACTGCAACAGTTCCCCGTCCGTTTTTCCGTACACCATGGCGCCCAGATGACCGTTGCCGATCGGCAACGCTTCGTACCAGCCGGCAGCCGGTTGGTGATACCGGAGAGACAGCGGAGAGGTTTTCTCTTCCTCGACGCATCCGGTGAAAATCAGCAGCGACAAAAGGCTGCCACACAATAAGAGATTTCTTTTCTTCATGATTCGTGCAATTAGTTTCAATGTATATGTCTGGTGCGGGTGTTTCTTCTACCCCCTGTTTGAACCCTGACGGGATCTTTCCGCGTATGGGGATTATATCCGACATTCATTTTACTCCCCAAAAATTTGCTTTTTCCTGCGGTATTGCAACCGGCGCTATCGTTCCGATGCTGTTTTTGTCCTGATAAAGCGTCGTCTCCTGTCCCTTCTTTAAACCGAGTTCGAAAACGCCCGGATGGATTTCCTTTATGCTCACCGAAGCATCCGATGTGTGAAACGGCCCGTCAAAATTCGGTTTTATTCTGCACGGCTCACCAGCGAGGCTTTTGATCCGCACCCGGTTCGTTTTGCCGTCCCTGCGTACGGCGGTTACCAGGAAAGCGCCTTCCGCACGGAGATCCCCAAAGGCGGCTTCCCGCCATCCCGCAGGCACTGCCGGAAAAATCCGTATCACGCCGCCCCAGCTTTGAATCAGCATCTCTTGAAGAGATTCCGCCGCAACAAGTGAACACTCAATCACCGGAGCACCTTCGATATACTGTGTGTTCGGCATTACAAACCGCTTATTGTTATGATGCGCTTTCAAACACTGCAAGGCATTTTCGCCATCTCCCAAGTATGAATAGATTGCCGACGCAGCCGCATGAGACCAGCCATAAATCTGCGTGCCTTCTTCTACCGACAGCCAGTACTTAATGGATCGCTCAATGATCTCTTTGTTTTCAGGCTGATCTGTTGATAAAACATGCAGTGGCCACACCATCAGGATATGTGACCAGTGACGGTGTGAATGTTCCAGCGAGAGGGTTGCACCGATACGAAAACCGTTGTCGCCCTGCGGATACGCGACGAGTTCCTTTAAAACACGTTCCCACTCCGGACGCGCCGCATCGTGAAATCCGTAACGCCCGTCCAGATACAGCAATGTTTCGCAAGCCCAGCGCAACAGCGACAGGTTGTAATTGTTATCCACGTCGTCGCCATATTCCGGCGAATGCAGTTTCGGTAAATGCAGTTTACCATCGTCCCCTTTTTGGAGTATACGTAAATATAGATTCACGCTCTGTTTGAGCAAGGGATAAAAGGCGTGTTTCTTATGGTCGGTAACGAGAGATTCATCCATCGAAAAGCGGTATTGCTGCCAGTAGAGATGCAACGCCCATGTAAAGTCGCCCGGATTGATATAACTGTCTGGGGCACAAGTCCCGTCGCCGCGCAACCCCTCGTAATCGGTCGTATGCGATACGGTAGCGCAATCGTCAAATCCCCAGATGTCCTTTGCGTTTTTCACGAAGTTGTCACGTTTTGCGTCGATAAACCGTGTGAACGATTCGCCGAGTTCCAGACGGTTGGCCGTATAGACGGGCGAATAGGCAAGTTGAATATTCAGATTCCACCAGATACGGGGCCAGCCCGTTTCCCGATACCAGGGACCCAGCAGGTCGATCACCATCCGTTCACGGCGTGTTGCCGATGCCAGTTTGTAGATTTGATTCCAGTAAAAACCTTCCATTTGCGAATCGGGAATGGAAACAAAACTTGCGGGATAATAGTTGTGCCACCAGTCACGATGGGACTTCCCGAGCGTTGCCGCCGGTATGTTCGCCACCCGCTTTACCGTTTCCACCGCTTTCTGTTTTGAACCGGCTGCAGGAAACGCATCCGCAACGGCAAGCGTCAGACGCCGGTGAGTTGAACCGTCTTCGCTCAATTGCCAGGCCGTTGTGTACGACCCGCCTGCGACTCGCTTCTGTTCACAATAATTGACGTCTTTCTCCCGACCGCTTTCCGGCTCCGGATTGGCTGTAACGATTGCTGTTTTTAGTTCATCACGAAAAACAACAGCCTTTTTCGATTCCCACTGGAATGTGGCGTTTTTTTCTTCACCTTCGAAATCAAAATCGGCAATCAGGGCAATTTCTTCGGCGTGATTCATAGCCCGGAACTTAATCGTACCCCTGTCGGTTTTGATTTCGCCCCGTACTTCGGCATTCCAGAGGTCGGTGCGTAACGTCCCTGACTGGATTTGACCCGCTGTTTTCAGCAACAGCCCTCCGATGGGCAAACGGCCGTTGTCGCGACGATGGTCGGTGACGTCCGAACGCCCGATCTCAAAGCGGATTTGCTGTTGCCCGTCCTGAAAAATAGTTGTTCCGAGCAAACCGTTGCCGAGAAAAGCGCCGTGATCAAACTGCTGAGGCAGTTTTTCCCAAACAGGATCCTGTTTGGCCAGAAAGGTTGGCCAGTCAATGTCGTATCGAATGGACGGAAATGACGGTTCCTGTGCGCCCGCCTGTAGAACGGCCAGGTATAAACCGACCATGTAAATGTACTTCAAATGCTTTGTCATTGAGATTCTAATTCTAATTATACTTAGTAATTGATTTTGCTGTCAAAAAAAGACGGATGCAGGAAGCGTTCATTTACTTCGTCCCTGTTACTGTATTTTTTTGTCGTTGCAAAGTTAAATAATCTGCCTCCTTTTTCAAAATGAAAATCTAAGACGACGGAACTTTGTCCATACCTATGATTATACTGATGTTAGTCCGGATTGCCCCGTTGCCTCGCAATAACAGCAGGTGCCCCGTCTTTGCGAGGTACGAAGCAATCCGGTAAAATAACATCACAAAATTATACCGCACATCGAATA
>JAITAY010000167.1 GCA_031283915.1 Tannerella sp. | reverse complement strand
CTCTACTACAGCCTTTTAGCGCTTAACTTGATGACATTGGGCTTTAGCCGACGGGGAAAAAGGCGTGTGGGCGGATGCCCTTTTCTATGCTGACGGGCAATGCACAAAACTGTACCGCGTGCAGTACAGGAAAATCTCCTGTACGGTATCAAAGTACCAATTTGGGCTTTTTTCCGTCTGAACCAGACTGCTAAGGGGCGTCTTAGCACCATAGATTTTTCGGTTTCTTTTGCTCGAAACTTTTTTTGTGTGCAAAAATAACGGTTTTCAGGCTTTAGGAAACTACCCGTTATTTGGGGTGGGCTGTAAAGCTTTTATTGGGGGACTACTAAGGGAGCTGTCCGGAAATAAACCATGCATTTACCGGTCTGTTTGTTGCAGTCCATCCTCCTGAAAATACGTACATACTCCCGTATGCGCATTTTCAGTCGATGTATTGCGAAAAAACATCTCCGGTAAATGGGGTATGGTTTATTGCCGGACTGCCCCTAACCTTGTTAAAATGGCATGTTCTGCACGCCGGCAGCGATAAAATCCTCCTGAGCAGGTATCACCTGTTGATACGTATAGTCGGCGTCTTCAGGACGGTTGATGCTGGAGGTAAATTCGCGGTTGAGTTCTTCATCCAAATTTGTGAATTTGGCGTAATCGCTCTTGAAACGCAGACGTATATCGCCCGTAGCGCCGTTGCGATGCTTGGCTACGATAATTTCCGCCAGCCCGAGTAAAGAACTGCCTTTCTCGTCTTCGAGGATTTTGTAGTATTCCGGGCGGTGAATGAAACAGACCATGTCCGCATCCTGTTCAATGGCGCCCGATTCGCGCAAGTCGGCCAACTGGGGACGTTTGCCCTCGATGCCCTGGCGGTTTTCCACGCCACGGTTCAACTGCGACAGGGCAATGATGGGGATATTCAATTCCTTGGCCAGTCCCTTGAGCGATCGCGAAATGGTGCTGACTTCCTGTTCGCGGCTACCGAACCTCGTCTTCTGCTGCATATGCTCGGTAGCATTCATCAATTGCAGGTAATCAATAAAGATACATTTTACGGCGTGCTCACGAACCAGCCTGCGCGCTTTGGTTCGCAGTTCGAAAATCGAAAGGCCGGGCGTGTCGTCCATATAAATTTGGGCGTCATATAACTCCTTGATTTTGTAGTCTAACTGTTCCCATTCAAAAGGAGCTAACTGACCGCTTTTGATCTTGTCGCCGGAGATTTCGCATACGTTCACAATCAGACGGTTTACCAATTGCACGTTGCTCATTTCGAGTGAGAACAGCGCTACCGGAATATCGAAATTCACAGCCATGTTCTTTGCCATGGACAGGACAAAAGCCGTCTTACCCATGGACGGGCGGGCAGCGATAATCACCAGGTCGGAATTTTGCCAACCGGACGTAATCTTGTCCAAAGCCGAAAAGCCGCTACGCAGGCCGCTGAGTCCTTCTTTCCGCGTGGCTGCCTTTTGCAGCAAATCCATGGATTCCTTGATGATGGGATTGATTTGGATCGCTTCATTCTTGATATTTCGTTGAGCGATTTTGAACAGTTCCGCTTCGGCTTCCTGCATCAGCTCTTCGATATCCATTGTTTCGTCGTAGGCTTTGCCCTGTATCGTACCGGTATACCGGATCAATTCCCGCGCCAGGAATTTCTGAGCGATGATGCTGGCATGATATTCAAGGTGTGTCGTACTGGCTACCTTTTCCGTCAATTGAGAGATGTAAAACGGCCCGCCGATGGTATCCAGATCACCCTTGCGACGAAGCTGTTCCGTCACGGTGAGCATGTCTATCGGTCGCTGATTCACGGCCAGGTCTACGATGGCCTCATAAATCAGTTCGTGTGCCTTATCATAAAAACTTTTGGGTTTCAGTATTTCACTGACATGGAAATACGCATCTTTCTCAAGCATCAACGCTCCCAGCACAGCTTCTTCGATTTCCCGCTCCTGCGGTGGAAGCCGGCTGGCATCCGAAACTTGCATGGTCGCAGGTTTTTTCCAGTTTTTTCCTCTGTTTGGTTCTTCTGTCATTGTCATTTTGTTTTTGTCCGCCAAAAGTAGCTATTTCCGCCAAAAGCACTACCTCCATTTCATGCGTTTTTATCAACAGCGTTATGAACAGAAGCTGTTTATTCCGCCCGGATTCTTCTCTTTCACACTGCTTTAGAAACCGGCACCACGGTTTAAACTGACCATTTCCGTTTCGTTTTCGCTGTCATTTCGAACTCTCCGTGCAGACTTGCAAGTCTAACTGCACAGACTGGTAACTCTAACTGCACAGATCGGTAACTCTAACTGCACAGACTGGTAAGTCTGATTGCGCAGACGACGGACGACTATATAATATATGGAAAAGAGGTACGCTGCCATTCTTGTAGAGAAATTTTGATCTCGAATGGTCGGGATAGGCAAAAAATTCTGGAGAAAAACGATACCCTCCCGAATAAGCGGTGAGGTTGAATCTGCAAAAACTGACTGAAATTGTAGGGAAAAAGGGGTGTTTTCTTAGGTAACGCTATAAAAAAGAAAAGGTTGTCTCACGACAACCACAATCTTCATTGTTAACCTTAAATCTAATACCATGAAAAACACAGTGCAAAGATAAGGGGTTTTATGTTATGCAGCATAATTTTCCGGCGAAAAAATGCATGCAATTACGTTTATTTAACTATTTGGTGGATTCCCCACATTAATTTCTCTCGCAAAGTTTGATAGAAAGTATGATTTAATCTCTTGATTGCCAAAGTGAAAAAGTCCGCTTTGCTTATGACAAGTCGGATGCCCGTAGAAAAGACTTCCGAGCGTCCATCCAACGAAACCAGGAATGATTTTGTCCGGCTTTCCACCTCTAAGGCGAGTTTATATGATCCGGGAATCACCAACGGACGTACATTTAAACTGTGAGGTGCGACCGGACTCAACACCATATTATCGCACGACGGCAAAATAATCGGGCCGTTCACACTCATGGAATAGGCGGTGGAACCCGTTGGGGTAGCGATCAGCAGACCGTCCGCCCAATAGGACGTCAGGTACTCGTCATTCAAAAACGTGTGAATGGTGATCATGGACGAGGTATCGCGTTTGAGAATGGCCACCTCATTGAGTGCAAAGTTGTAGCCCTGAAAGGCACGTTCCTCCGTGTGCAGGTTCAGTAACATGCGTTCCTCGACCCGGTACTGGCGGTGAAACAGTTCCTCCAGCGTGTCTTCGAGTTGCTCGGCGCTCACATCGGCCAGGAAACCCAGACGGCCGGTATTGATACCCAATATCGGGATATGCTGCCGGTTGATTTGTACCGCTGTTTTTAGAAAAGTACCGTCTCCTCCCACACTCAGGGCAATATCCAGGTCAAAAACACGGTCAAGTATGCCCGCCACCGCCGGCTGATAACCCAGGGTGTCGGTCAGGAAAACATAAAAATCGCGCTCGATATGGATGGCTGCTTCCAATTGCTCCAGTTTCCCGAACAGCCGCTGAATCAAGGGCAATTTGTCTTTTTGATAATCACTGCCGAAAATGCCTATTTTCATTTGTCGTTCCATCTTTTTTCTCGAAAAGAAAACCTCTTCTCTCTTTTTAACACATAAATCAGCTTCCTATAGAATCTTTTACGAACATTTCATGAATAAATTGCGTAAATCATTCTACATTTGCAATCGTAAATTCGTACAAATGTACGGAAAGAGAAAAAGAAAATGAAACAAAACGATAAAAACTCATGAAAATCGTATCAGTATTGTTACAAGTGACGAATCCGGGCGTCGAAGCTCCGTTCAATCTGAGTGATCCGGCCGTTCCGGCGGTAGCCCAGATGGATATTATGGACCTCGCCCAGAAAGGCGGACCGATTATGTTTGTTCTTTTAGCCCTGTCCCTGCTGGCGCTGTTCATCGTCATCCAGCGCTGGCTGGTGATCCGGCAGGCGGGCAGGAGCGACGACGCATTTATGAGCCGCATCAGGGATTATATTCATGACGGCAAGGTGGAATCGGCGCTCAACCTCTGCCATTCAACCGACTCGCCTACTGCACGCATGATCGGGAAAGGGATCAGTCGCCTGGGACGTCCGGTAAACGATATTCTGGCCACCGTCGAAAATGCGGGCAATCTGGAAGTCGCCAAACTGGAAAAAGGCTTCCCGATCATTGCCACCACGGCGGCCGGCGCTCCGATGATCGGATTCCTCGGAACGGTAACGGGAATGGTGCGTGCCTTCTTCGACATGGCCAATGCAGGTACCAACGTTGACGTACAGTTGCTTTCAAGCGGAATCTATGAAGCTTTGGTCACCACAGTCGCCGGACTGATCGTCGGAATCATCGCCCTGTTTGCGTATAACTATCTGGTATCAAAGGTCGACAGTGTAGTCAACCAGTTGGAAACGCGCACCATGGACTTTATGGACTTGTTGAACGAACCGGTTAGTTAAGGTATCACCATGGCGCTGAAACGTAAAACAAAAATAAATGAGTCCTTCAGCATGGCCTCCATGACGGACGTCATTTTCCTGTTGCTGATCTTTTTCATGGTGACATCTACGGTCGTGGTGCCGAGCGCCATCAAGCTGACCCTGCCGCAGGCACAAAAACAAACGGCTGCCAAACCGATTTCAAGAGTGACGATTGATGCTGCCGGAAACTATTACGTGGCCTACGGCAATCAAAAGGAGAAACCGGTTTCGTTTGATGAAATCACGCCTTTCCTGCAGGAACGTTATGACAGGGAACCGGAAATGTTCGTTGCCCTTTATGCCGATGAATCCGTTCCCTACCGCGAGATCGTGAAAGTGCTGGACATTGCGAACAGGAATAAATTTAAAATGGTGCTTGCCACGCGCCCCCCGAAGTCAGGACGATGAAAGTTGACAAAAACGACAGAGTTGCACTTGCAGGAAGCGTTCTTTTTCATCTGGCGATTCTTCTGCTCCTGTGCTTTACGGTACTCAAGACGATTGTACCGGAAGATGACGGGGGTGTGCTGGTCAATTTTGGAAACCTGAACACGGCCGCAGGCATGTTTGAGCCGAGAGGCCGGACGGCGCCGGTTGTGACGCCCGAGCCTGAAGTGACGCCGAAAATACCCAAACCGGTTCCTCCCCGAGAGGAAATGATTACGCAGGACGAAGAAGAAACGGTTTCGTTAACTGCCAAGAAGGAAAAAGAACGAAAAAAAGGGGAAGAAGCGGAACGGAAAAAAAGAGAGGAGCAACTGGCCGAGCAGCGGCGCAGAGAGGAACAGCGCCGGCAGAGCCAGGCTATTCAGGATCAAGTAGCCGGGGCATTTGGATCCGGCAATGCCGATGGCGAGAGTCAGGGAGATGCCCCGACGGGAACAGGCAATCAGGGCAGTCCGTTCGGTAATTCCGATTCGGGCGCAAACGAAGGGGTGGGCGGTATCGGAACATTCAACCTGAACGGGCGTTCGATCGGCGCAGGCGGTTTGCCTCGTCCATCGTATGCCGGTCAGGTAGAAGGATATATTGTTATCAATATTACGGTAGATCCGAAAGGTAATGTCATCATGGCGGAAATCGGGCGAGGCACGACGATTGTCGACAGCTCGATGCGTTCCAGTGCACTGGATGCCGCTAAACGGGCAAAATTCAACAGTATAACAGGAACTAATAATCAAAGCGGAACGATTACCTATCGTTATCGTTTTTCCAAATAATCTCCAACTTTATTATTTATCAAATATCAAATGAATCTTGCAATGAAAAAAGCGTATTTATTTTTAGCTACCGGCTTCGAAGAGACCGAAGCCGTGGGTACCCTCGATGTCCTGCGTCGGGGTGAAGTGGAAGTGACGACCGTATCCATCACCGGTGAACGGACTGTAACGGGCGCTCACGGGATTCCGGTTGTCGCCGACCGGCTGTTTGAAGATTCGGACTTTTCCGATGCTGATGCACTCATCCTGCCGGGAGGCGGTCCCGGTAGCCAGATGCTGAACGGGCATGAAGGGCTGAAAAAACAGCTTGTCCGCCAGTATGAACAGAATAAACTGGTGGTAGCCATTTGTGCTGCGCCGCTGGTTTTGGGAGGACTGGGGTTGCTGCAAGGGAAGAAAGCCACTTGCTATCCCGGTGTAGAACCGCAGTTGACCGGCGCCATCCTGACCGGTGCGCCGGCTGTCGTGGACGATAACATCATCACCGGCAAAGGTCCGGGTCTGGTTTTCGATTTTGCGCTGGCCGTCCTGACCGCCTTGCAGGGAGCGAAAACCGCCGGCAGCATAGCGGACGACTTGCTGTACTCTTATTCGGGTTTCGAATCTAAACAACTTGAAAACAATTCATAATTAGATTCGAAGATTGAATCAAGGGTTAGCCTTTTCCACCCGTCTACCTTGCTGTTCATATAAAATTTGTATCTTTGGGCTCGCTAATTAATACATAAATTGAGCATCATGAATCATCTACCGGATTTTCAACCATCATCGAGGCGTACGTTCCTGCGGAACGTGACGGCGCTGGGAATGACGTTTCCCTTTACGTCCTGCACGGGTGCGGCGGGTAAGAACGAAAAAACGCAACCGGAGAAGAAGCGTCCTTTCCGGATAAGTGTTAACGTATCCACCATATCCGGCTTCAAACTGCCGGTGAAGGAACAAATCAGGCTGTCGGCAGCGGCTGGTTTTGAAGGAATCGAATTATGGACGAGCGATGTATACCGGTATGTACAGAACGGAGGAAAGGCCGGAGACTTGAAAGCGTTGCTGGATGACAATGGTTTGATACTGGAGAACATCATTGCCTTTTCGGACTGGCTGAGCAATGACACCCAAACAAGCGCGCGGGGAATGGAGCAGATGAAGAAGGACATGGAACTCACAGCGCAACTCGGAGGACATCATATTGCGGCCACCGGCGGCGGTTTAGACGTGTTCCTTCCCGACAATCTGGAACTTTATTGCCGTCAGTATACTGAAATCGTGCGCATGGGGCAGTCCTTCGGAGTGACTCCACTGCTGGAACTTTGGGGGCACGGAACGCTGAACAGGCTGTGGAAAGTGCTGGCCATCGCTTCCGGCAGCCATTGCCCTGATGCGCAACTGCTGCTTGATTTCTATCATCTGTACGCCGGCGGCAATCCATTCAGCGCCTTGTCGCTGATCAACGGTGCCAGTCTGCCGGTGTTTCATATCAATGACTATCCCGGCGATATTCCGGCAGAAACGCTTCAGGATTCGGATCGCGTCTATCCGGGTGATGGGATATGTCCGTTCGACGAGGTCATCCCGACGCTCTGTCGTGCCGGTTTCAGGGGCGCCCTGTCGCTGGAACTGTTCAATGCTTCATACTGGAGCGGAGGCCAGCCTCAACAAGTCCTCGATACCGGTTTCAGGAAAACGGCCGCCGTGGTCGACAAAGCATTGACGACACTGTAAAACGAAAGAGCGTTTATAACTTCAATAGCCAGATGTAGCAGATTTTAAATCGCTACCGCCAGTTGAGATGCGATTCTTCGGGGATGTTAAAAATGGCTTTTAGATCCTGTTTGAATTTAGAATAAAATAAAAGATAAAGGGGCGTAAGAAACACCTCATTACGGACACCGGCAGGCCACTCCTGGCTGTTAAAATTCATTCAGCATACGAATATAGCGTGATAAAATCGCGGCGTTGCTGTTTTGAGTGGATGAAGAATAATGTATGTCGATGGAGGTTATCGGGGTGAGCTGGAAGAAAATGTCAAAAAAGACGTGAGACAGTACATGGAAATCATGTTGTGCCCAGACAATTGCGGGTCACGGCCGCCGCTGCAGTACGCAAGTACATCCACGAACACGTGCATCTGGTTTTCGATGGCGCCGAAAACTCGAAGGGCTTTATTGGCGAAGTCAGGGACGAAGCAACCGGACAGGTTGACCAGGTCGTCACGATCGACAATATCGTAACCGTACACGGTTACGGGCTGAAAATCGAAAGCGACGAATCACATCGCAGGTCGGCGCCTTTCTGGTAGATGCAACCGGAGAGCTATGGCCAGTCAAGGCCGTCGCTCTCAACGAACCGCGCACGCTCAAGCTGCTTGTCCGTACGCAAAGCGTGGCAGGCGGTAGTCATTTGTTGAAAGGTGTGCGGGAGATGAGATCCGAATTCACGCTGACCGCACAGTAATCACAGCAAGCGGTTGCCCATTCCGCATTAGAACGGTCACCCGTTCTGCATTGGAACGGCCTCCCGCCCTGCATGGGTTTAATAGCGCGAACGGCACGGAAAAAAATGGTTTTGTATGTATATGGGATGATAAGGATGATGTCCATGTTTGGAACAGAGGCCGACCTGTCGCTGATTTCGCCTGCCCTCCCCCTGTCAGTAAACAAAGTCAAGCAAAAAGCGTCTCTCGAAGTGAATGAGAGAGGAGCCGAAGGAGCCGCCGCAACTGTCATAGAGATATTGCCAACCGGAGAAAGGCTTCAACCTCGCGTGTTACAGTTCCCTGCCTGAATGAAGTATTTCTTCTATCTGTTCCCTGCTGAGACAGGAGTATGCTTGTATCTGCTCTGTGGAAAGGCCGTTTTTATGGCCGGTAACAACCATTTCTCTTAGTTTTTTCTGCTCGCCTTTCACCAAGCCTTCTTCTCTGCCTTCTTCTAAGCCTTCTTCCCTGCCTTCTTCTCTACCTTCTTCCCTGCCTTCTTCCCTGCCTTTCCGTTCGCCTTCTGCCAGGGCATCCACGTAATAAGTACGTGTAGTGAGGATAATATCCCGATATTTGTCATACGTATTCAGTTCGGCTTTGGTGTAGGAATTGCGTTCCAGGTATTTGAC